>JAFXCR010000038.1 GCA_017516465.1 Ruminococcus sp. | reverse complement strand
TATTTATCGGGGGAAACCTTTCTGAGGAAAGGTTCCGCCAACAGCGGCGGTCCCCTCTGTCCTTCGGACATCTCCCCGCACTGCGGGGAGTCACCCCCGAACCCCCTTCCAAAGACTTTTAATACTAAAATTTCCGCCTGACATATCATACTTAGAAAACAAATGAGAAATTTCGAGTTTTCACTTTGAGTATGATATGTCAGGCGGAAATTTAATACCGAAAGTTTTAGGAAAGGAGTTTGAGGATTACTCCCCACTGAGTGGGGAGATGGCAGCTATGCTGCCAGAGGGGACAGGCTCCCGTTGGGAGAACCCTTTTTCAAAAGGGTTTTCCTCAATAATAGCTGTAAAAAGCCCTGTAAAAGTACAACAGTAAAAATTCCGGCTTATTAAGCGATATTGATAATACCGGCGTTATGGAGGTTATAGAGGAAAGCATAGCGAGCCTCGTCACGGTATTCCGGTTTAATCATATAGTAGACGTAAGTTTCGACGAGATTAAGTTTAGAGAGTGTACGTCCCTCTATTTTGAAGTGTTCGAAGCCCATAGGGACATATTTTTCCCAGATATCGTCGGGAGAGATATTCGTACTGAGTTTTCTGTTATCGAAAATAGTACGTTCTTCGCAGCCGCAGTTCATATCGACGCTGTTTTTATCATCCTTGCTGAATTTCATAGGCTTACCGGGATTCTTGCGGATATGCTCGCAGAACTGAATCTGCTGCAAGCCAAGACGTCTGTAATGTTCCTTACGCAGTTTACAGCCGGGATTACAGCACGCATTTACGAGAATCTCACATTTTTCCTTATGCGGCAGAGCTTCAAGGATATCGAATTTATTATTGAGATCGTAGTCAAGCACAACGATGTGGTAATCCTTTTCGAGTTCTTCACGAAGTTCTTCCGGATCGGTAATACGTTTGCAGGTCGAGCTTGTCAGCTTGTAATTGGGGTAATTTTTGCGGATATAATCTTCCAGCAGAGGAGAATTTATAATAACCTCGTTAAGACCGTTGTCTGCAAGCTTCATAACATCGTTGCAGAACTTATCTGACAGATGTTTTTCTTCAAGTACGGGGTTAGTGAATGTAAATCTCAGCGGAATTCCCTGGCTATTGAAAGCTTTTAGTGCACGGGAAACGAAATCCATGTTGCATAGTCCCATATTAGTTCTGCCGCCGTTCCACAGAGACTGCGGAAAAGCACCGAAAACAGAAGCTATCTCAACGCCCTCACGGAAATAGTGGGGGCAGTTTTTCAGCATGGAGATAAATACCATATTAAGTCCGTAATTCGTAGCAAGACCTGGGAGATGAAATCTTACTCTCATAGTTTTCTCCTTAATTGAATATCAGTGAACGTGAATTTTCAAGGCTTTTAAGCAGAGTGAAACGTGCTTCATCACGACATTCCGGCTTAGCCATGTAGTACATATAAGTTTCGAGGACATTGAGAGGACTTGCTGTTCTTCCCTCGATCTTGAATTGCTCGAATCCCATAGGAACGTATTTTTCCCAGATATCGTCGGGAGAAATATGAGTTCTGAGATTGCGTATCTCAAAGATACCTCTGTGAGAGTAGGGGCAGTCCTTGAAATTCTGAGTATCAAATTTTGAAGCGTCGAAAGGCAGATTAGGATATTTCTTGATATGCTCATTGTAGGCAATCTGCTGAACGCCGATGCAGTGATAATGTGCTGATCTTCTGGGACATCCCGGCTCGCAGCAGGCATTTACGAGAAGTTCGCAGTCTGCCTTGCGAGGAAGCTTTTCAAGAACTTCAAAATTATTGTTGAAATCGTAGTCAACAACGACGATGCTGTAATCCTTACCGAGTTCTTCCTCAAGCTTTTCCGGATCAGTAATTCTCTTGCAGGTCGAGCTTGTCAGCTTGTAATCGGGATAATTGCGGCGGATGTAATCCTCAAGAAGCGGCGACATAACGATAGCTTCGTTCAAGCCGTTGTTGGCAAGATTCATTACCATATTACAGAACGGATCGCTGAGGTGCTTCTTTTCAAGTGCGGGATTTGTAAAAGTAAAGCGGAGCGGAATTCCCTTATCATTGAAAACCTTGATAACGTTCTTGACAAAGTTCTTGTCCACAACGCCGCCCTGAGTTCTGCCGCCGTTCCATATAGAGGGCGGAAAAACACCGTAGAAAGAGGCTATTTCAACGCCTTCCCGAAAGAATTCGGGACGATGTGCCAGCATCTCGGCGAACATAAAATTCAGCTTGAAGTTTCCCGAAAAATCAGGAAGGTGAAAACGTACTCTCATTTTTATCTCCTTGTAAAGTTAATTATTGATGGATATATGGTCGCCTCTTTCGTCGGAAACGAAATAACCGGCGGAAATTATTTTCTTTTCAAGACTGTCACGGCATTCGGCGGCTTCTTCGCCGGAGCTTATCTTGTTGTCGTAGAGATCATATTTTTTTCTTACCATGACAGGCGAAAGATTTGGCATAACGACGTTGCAGCCCGTTTGTAGACCACGCTCTCTGCCGTCGGGAGCGATAGTTCCGAGAGCTGTTGTAGCAGGCAGAAGAACTTCCGGAAACATCAGCCTGATGATTCCGAGAAGCCTGAGCGTAAGCTGTAATGAACCTCCCTCAGCCGCTGAAAAAGGCGTATCGTGGTGCGGAATGAAAGGTCCGATGCCGATCATATGCGGTTTAAGCTCCTGTAAAAAGCGGAGATCTTCAACGATATTGCAGAGCGTCTGAAAAGGTGCTCCTACCATGAATCCGGCACCGACCTGATAGCCGAGATCACGGAGATTGTAAAGACATTCAAGGCGGTTGCTGAGACTCATTCCTGATGGATGAAGTCTTGAGTAAAGCTCCGGAGAAGCTGTTTCGTGCCGGAGAAGATAGCGGTCAGCACCGGCATTTTTCAGCTTTTTGTAGCTCTCACGGGAACGTTCACCCAATGAAAGCGTGATAGCACAGTCGGGATATTTCTCACGGATACCGCTTATCACCGGAACGAGAAAATCATCGGTAAAGAAGGGGTCCTCGCCGCCCTGAAGCACGAATGTACGGAAACCAAGCTCATAGCCGTTTTCGCAGCAGCTCATGATATCCTCACGGTCAAGACGGTAACGCTGTGCATTTTTATTTCCGCACCTTATGCCGCAGTAAAGGCAGTTGTTTTTGCAGTAGCTTGAAATTTCGATAAGTCCTCTCAGAAAGACTTTTTTCCCGTAGATACGCTGTCTGACCTCGTCGGCGTATTTTCTCAGCAGAGCAGAAGCTTCATCGTCATTCATGGCGATAACTTCAAGAAGCTCCTCGTCAGACAGATTGCCGGTCTGATAAAGCTTTTCAATAAGACCGGTCATGCTCAGCCGCCCAGCCTTATCATTTCGTCGATGCACTTTCTTGAAGCCGCTATCATTTCGTCGTCCATTATGATTTCAGCCGCACTTCCGTCGCCGTTTGCGATACCGAGAAGTGATCTGTACACGTCCGGAAGTGTAGTAAGCTTCATGTTATTGCAGACGAGATTTTTTGTAAGGGGATAGAACTTCTTGTCAGGGCAGTCATACTGGAGATGCTCAGCGATAGAAGTTTCAGTTCCGATAATGAATTCCTTTGCGTCAGATTTCATTGCAAAGTCGATAATTCCGGCGGTAGAACCGGCATAATCAGCAAGCTCCACTACCTGTGGTCTGCATTCGGGATGAACGAGGAAAAGAGCGTCCGGATGCTCTGCCTTAGCGGCAAGGACATCATTTGCGGAAACAGCAGCATGAGTAGGACATCCGCCGTTAAGAAGCTTTACATCCTTGTCGGGACAGTTTTTCTTGACGAAGTCGCCGAGATTGCAGTCAGGGATGAAAAGTATCTTATCATTTTCGATAGCCTTGACGATTTTCAGTGCACTTGATGAAGTTACGCAGACATCGCAGACAGTTTTCAGAGAAGCCGTTGTATTGATGTAGGCAACGACGGTTCTGTCGGGATCTTCTGCCTTTATTGCAGCGATCATTTCCTTGTCCATCTGCTCTGCCATAGGACATCCGGCGTGAGGATTAGCGAGATATACACGCTTCTGAGGGGAAAGTATCTTAGCCGTTTCAGCCATGAAGTGAACGCCGCAGAAAAGGATATTTTCGTTGTCGATACCCTTTGCGTCAACGCTGAGCTTGTAGCTGTCGCCGGTATAATCAGCGATTTCAGTAATTTCTCTTGCCTGATAGCTGTGTGCAAGAATAGCGGTTCCGGTTTCTTTTTTCAGTTTAAGGATGGCCTCCTGCATTTCATGGATATTCATAATAACACCTGCTTTCGTCAGAATCAAAGGCTGCTTTCGGCGATAACTTCAACTTCAACGAGGACGTTCTTTGGAAGCGTCTTTACAGCAATACAGCTTCTTGCCGGAAGTGAAGTGAAATATCTGCCATAGATTTCGTTGAATGCGGCAAAGTCGTCCATATCTGCAAGGAAGCAGGTAGTCTTGACAGCCTTTTCAAAGGAAGAACCGGCAGTTTTCAGGACTTCTCCGAGATTTTTCATAACCTGTTCTGTCTGAGCCTCGATAGTATCAGCCTCGACAGTGTTTGTTGCGGGATTTATAGCTATCTGACCGCTTGTGTAAACGAGTCCGTTTGAGATGATAGCCTGTGAATATGGTCCCACTGCTGCGGGAGCCTTTTCTGTATGAATCTTAATCATGGTAATTCTCCTTATCAGTTGATATTAAGTATCTTGAATCCGGAATCAGTGAGAGCCTGTCTTATCTGCTCGATGTGGTCGTAATTTCTTGTTTCAAGAACGATACGCAGATAGCAGCCGTTGACAGCTGAACCCTCATTAGCACGTTCATGGTGGATAGAGGTAACATTTCCGCCGAGTTCAGCGATGATTCTTGAAACATCCATAAGCTGACCGGGCTTGTCGATAAGCTCGATGTTCATGGAGCAGGATCTTCCCGACATAAGCAGACCACGCTTGATAACTCTTGAAAGGATAGTAACGTCGATATTTCCGCCGGAGAGGAGACAAACCGTTTTTTTGCCCTTTACGGGAACCTTATTGAACATTGCGGCGGCAACGGAGACAGCTCCTGCACCCTCTGTGACGAGCTTCTGCTGTTCCATAAGAGCGAGGATAGCGGCAGAGATTTCGTCGTCTGTAACGGTAACGATATCGTCAACGTATTCTGAGATAAGGTTGTAGGTATTTTCGCCGGGTTCCTTCACAGCAATACCGTCAGCGATAGTGGAAACGCTTTCAAGACGTTCTATCTTGTTGTCACGGATAGAATTGAACATACTCGGCGCACCGGAAGCCTGAACGCCGTACACTTTGATATCGGGGTTGAGCTTCTTGATTGCGAATGCAACACCGGAGATAAGTCCGCCTCCGCCGATAGGGATAATAACAGCTTCCATATCGGGAATCTGCTCTAAAAGCTCCAGACCGATAGTTCCCTGACCGGCGATAACATCCTCGTCATCGAAGGGATGAATGAAGGTATAGCCGTATTCGTCACGCTGTCTGAGAGCCTCAGCATAAGCGTCGTCGTAAACACCTTTCACGAGACAAATTTCAGCACCGTAGCTTTTTGTAGCTTCAATTTTGGATATAGGAGCACTGTCAGGAAGACAGATTATCGACTTTATACCGTTCTTTGCGGCAGCGAGAGCAACTCCCTGAGCGTGATTTCCAGCGGAGCAGGCGATAACTCCCTTAGCCTTTTCCTCAGCGGAGAGGCGTGACATACGGAAGTAAGCTCCCCTGACCTTGAATGAACCGGTGATCTGAAGATTTTCGGTTTTAAGGTAAATATCAGCGTCGGGATTGATTTTCGGTGCACGGATAATATCGGTTTCTCTGATAATCTGTTTAGGAACGTATTTTGCACTATAAATTTTATCAAGGGTAAGCATTTTTCAAGACCTCTTTTTATTATAGACTTTCTATTTTCAGCTGATTTACAAATTGTTTTGCAGTACGGGGCGATCTTCCGCTGCCCTGAATTGCGAACTGTTCAGCTCTGAGAGCGAGTTCGCTGTCGGGGATATATATTCCGCAGCTGTCAGCTATTTCTTTTGCGATAGCAATGTAGCTGTTTTTGTCAGGACGGCTGAAATTCACTCTCAGACCGAAGCGTGCAGAGAGCGAAAGAGTTTCCTGCATGGAATCATTCCGGTGGATATCATCACCGTTGCGGTCGGAGAAGCTTTCCTTCACGAGATGACGGCGGTTGCTTGTGGCATATATCGCCGTATTGCTGTTTCTTGCGGAAACAGAGCCTTCAAGGGTAGCTTTCAGTGCACCGAAGCAGTCTTCTCCGGACGTAAAGCTGAGGTCGTCGATAAATATGATGAATTTCAGCGGATTTCTGCCTATGCTTTCGATAATTTCCGGAATATCACGGAGCTGTTCCTTTGTAATCTCGATAAGACGCAGACCACGGTCAGCGAATTCATTTACAACAGCCTTGACGGTCGAGGATTTTCCTGTTCCGGCGTCACCGTAAAGGAGAACGTTCTGAGCCGGCTTTCCCTCAAGAAGTGCAAGAGTGTTGCTTATAACGGCACTGCGTTCTGTTTCGTAGCCGTAAAGCTCAGAAAGACGCTGTTTATCTGGATGCTTTACGGGAACGATAATTCCGTCACGCACAATGAACATTTTGTGACGTGCATATTTTCCGTAGCCGAAGCGTGCAATATTTTCGATGCGGTTTTTGTATTCGCTTATGAAGTCGATTTCGGAATTCTTCCACTGTGGCAGAGGATATATTCTATAATATCCATAGGAAGCCTCTGCCGGTGTGAGCCTTGACAGCTCCTGAAGGAAGCTGAGTTCATTGCAGACGGTTTCTTCAATGCAGGAATCGAATTCCCTGCCCTCAGCCATGCCTTTTATATAGAAGTTTTCATCCTCCAGAACAGCCCTGAGAAGATACCGGCTAAAATCAGTATCGCAGGAATAGAGGTATGATACAAACTCCGAATATCTTCCTATATTAAAGTGATTATCCTCTGCGGATTCACGAAGAAGATCCATAAGAATCCTCAGAGCCTTATCCTCATGGAGACTGCGGAAAACTGCAAGAGTATCCATTCCGCAGCAAAGGTTGTCGAGCCTTTCACGCATATCAGCCATTATAAAACCTCTAAGATCTTTTCGGTCATTCCGGTGCAGGAAAGAGGAGTGCCCTCCGAACAGCCCATAAGATCGGCAGTACGCCAGCCGTCGTTAAGAACCTTGTCTACTGCCTTTTCTATGCAGTCTGCTTCCTCGGCAAGATCGAACGAATAGCGGAGCATCATTGCAGCTGAAAGTATAGTTGCGATAGGATTAGCCTTGTTCTGTCCGGCGATATCGGGAGCACTTCCGTGAATAGGCTCGTACATACCTCTTTTTGAAGCTCCGAGTGAAGCGGAGGCAAGCATACCGATAGAGCCTGTTATCTGTGAAGCTTCGTCGGAGAGGATGTCTCCGAACATATTTGAAGTTACGATAACATCGAACTGTCTGGGATTTCTCACAAGCTGCATAGCTGCATTGTCAACGAACATATCGCTGTATTCAACCTCAGGATATTCTTCAGCAAGGCGGTGCATGGTCTTTCTCCAGAGACGTGAGGATTCAAGCACATTTGCCTTGTCGATACTGCAAAGTCTTTTGCTGCGTTTCATTGCGATATCGAAAGCAGTTCTGCCGATACGCTCAATTTCGGTAACGCTGTATGCTTCTGTATCATAAGCCTCCTGACCGTATTTTCCTTCACGGTATCCCCTGTCGCCGAAGTAAATTCCTCCTGTAAGCTCACGGACTATCATGATATCGAAGCCGTCGCCTACGATTTCATCCTTAAGCGGAGAAGCGTTTCGGAGAGCCGGATACAAAGACGCCGGACGGAGATTTGTGTAAAGTCCGAGAACAGAGCGTATTCCGAGCAGAGCCTTTTCCGGACGCTTGTCGCCGGGAAGCTCATCCCACTTCGGACCGCCTACTGCTCCGAGAAGTACGCTGTCGGAAGCAAGACATCCATCAACAGTTTCCTGAGGAAGCGGCATACCTACTGCGTCAATAGCACATCCGCCTATGAGATACGGAGTAAAATTGAATGTATGACCGAATTTATCGGCGATTTTTTCAAGTACAGCAACAGCACCGTCCACGATTTCGGGACCGATTCCGTCGCCTTTGAGTAAAGCTATATTTAATTCCATGTGTTATCCCTCATTTTATGGAAGTGTAGGGGCAGATATTATCCGCCTTTGTATGTAATGCAGGGAACGGCGTCCCATTGATTCAGTTATTCTATAATCCCCTTGGCAATAGAGTCCATAAGACCGCCGTTTGCGATGATTTTCTGGATGAATTCCGGGAAAGGAGCCGTTCTGTATTCCATGCCTGTGGTGATGTTTCGGATAATTCCGTTGTCAAGGTCAGCTTCAACGATATCTCCCTCAGAGATTCCCTCTGCCGCTTCGGGACACTCAACGATAGCAAGACCGATATTTATAGCGTTGCGGTAGAAGATTCTTGCAAAGCTTTTTGCGATTACAAGGGAAATTCCGCTTGCCTTGATAGCGATAGGAGCGTGTTCACGGGATGAACCGCAGCCGAAATTCTGTCCGGCAGCCATGATATCACCGGCTTTTACACGATTAACGAAAGTCTTGTCGATATCCTCCATGCAGTGAGAAGCAAGCTCGGCATGGTCGCTTGTATTGAGATATCTTGCCGGAATGATAACGTCTGTATCAACGTTGTCGCCGTACTTTATAGCATTCCCTGTATATTTCATTATTCCATTACCTCCAGCGGACTTGTAATTTTTCCTGTAAGAGCACTTGCCGCAGCAACGGCAGGACTTGCAAGGTATACTTCAGATTCAACGTGTCCCATACGTCCGACGAAATTGCGGTTTGTGGTAGTAACAGCACGTTCACCGGCAGCAAGGATTCCCATATATCCGCCGAGACACGGACCGCAGGTAGGAGTCGAAACTACTGCACCGCTTTCAATGAATATTTTCAGAAGTCCCTGTTCCATAGCGTCAAGGTATATTTGCTGTGTTGCCGGAATAACGATAACACGGACATTTTCAGCACATTTTCTGCCCTTCATGATCTCAGCAGCAGCCTGAAGATCTTCAAGTCTGCCGTTGGTGCATGAGCCGATAACTACCTGATCTATTTTAATATTGCCAATCTGACCGAATGTTCTTGCATTTTCGGGGAGATGCGGAAAAGCGACAGTTGGTTCAATAGCGGAAAGGTCAATATTTATAACTTCATCATACTCAGCGTCATCGTCAGCCTTGTAGATAACAGGCTCTGCACCGCCGTGTTCCTTAATGTAGTCAAGGGTGATATCGTCAACCTCGAAGATGCCGTTCTTTGCACCGGCTTCGATAGCCATATTAGCGATACAAAGACGGTCAGCCATGCTGAGTGAGGAAAGTCCCTCGCCTGTGAATTCCATTGAACGGTAGAGAGCACCATCAACACCGATCATTCCGATAATGTGGAGAATGACATCCTTGCCGGAAACATATCTTGGAAGCTTTCCTGTAAGGTTGAACTTTATTGCAGAGGGAACCTTGAACCATGCTTTTCCGACAGCCATGCCGCATGCCATGTCTGTTGAGCCTACACCTGTCGAAAATGCTCCGAGAGCACCGTAAGTACAGGTGTGGGAATCTGCACCTATAACGCAGAATCCGGCGGAAACAAGACCTTTTTCGGGGAGCAGAGCGTGTTCAATACCCATTTTGCCAACGTCATAGAAGTGAGTAACATTGTGCTCGCTGCAGAAATTACGGCACATCCTGCACTGTTCCGCCGCCTTGATATCCTTGTTTGGAGCGAAGTGGTCCATGACCATAGTTACCTTGTCCTTGTCGAAAACTTCTGGTTTGTTGAGCTTTGCGAATTCCTTTATAGCCACCGGAGAGGTTATATCGTTTCCGAGAACCAGATCAAGGTTGGCAAGAATAAGCTGTCCTGCCTGAACGGAGTCAAGTCCGGCATGAGCCGCAAGAATTTTCTGAGTCATTGTCATTCCCATTTTAAAAAACCTCTTTTCTTGGGGAATAGGTCATATATTGGACATGGTATGTCCGAAAAAGTCATTTTGTATGGGACGGCGTCCCATAAGTGTTATTTATTCGATTTTTTCAAGAAAATTTAAAAATGTATCCGCAGTTTCCTGTGGGATAACTGAATAAAACATATGACCCTTGTCGGTAAGGTGATATTCGCCCTTGCAAGCTTTTGCATAGCGGATACCCTCCTCACGCCATGTGGTATTTTTTGTAAATCCCTTCATATCGCTGATAAAGAAACAGCACGGACATGAAGGCTTACCCTTTTCCATAGCCTTCTGAGCGTTTTCCGTCATAAGGATAGATTCCTGAGTGAATTCGCTGTTGCAGAGATTTTTGTAGAAAAGCTTGCTGTAAAGAGCTTTTTCCTCATCTGTAAGGTGATTTCCTGACATCATGCCTGAAACGTTCACTGTTTTGTTTTTTACAAGTTTTGCAAGGAATCCTTGTTTAGCAATCGCAGAAAATAGCTTTTTCTGCTTTTCGAGAGTTTTTATGCGTTTTTCCTTAGGGAATTCCTTTTCCTGAGCAATTGCCATATCGGGGATTCCCATGTCTATGCTAAGAATAGCTTTTATCTCGTCGGGATAGTTGTTTGCCCACCATACGGCCTCAAATCCTGAATATGAATGAGGAGCAAGAACATAAGGAGGTTCAATTCCGGCAAGTCGGAGAGCCTGTCTTGATTCTTCCACAAGATTTTCGACTGTTCTTTCTGTCTTTGCGGAGCCGCTGAATCCGTATCCGGCTTTTTCAACGACAGCAATTCTGTATTTGTGTGACATTTTTGAGTAAAGGCATTTGTATTCAAGGACGGGAGCCGTAACTGCTCCGCCTGACATGAAAACAATAGTTATATCGCCTTTTCCCTCGGTATAGACGTTTATCTGTGTATCGTTTACTATAAACTTTTTTCCGTAATTCATAAAGACCTCCTTTGTGTTGCTTTGTTTGGAATTCAAAAATATTTACAGTCGGACGACCAATGGTCGTCCCTGCAAATAATTACGCATTATTTATTGATGATAGCTCCCTTATCAGCAGAGGAAACCTGTGCCGCATAGCGTTTGAGATAGCCTGTGATATTTTCCTTTTTCTTTATAGGCATAGTTTTTCTGCGTTCTGCAAGCTCCTCGTCGGAGATTTCAAGATTAATGGAGTAATTGGGAATGTCGATAGAAATGATATCGCCGTCTTTGACGTAAGCGATAGTACCGCCGTTTACAGCTTCGGGAGAAACGTGACCAATAGCCGCACCACGGGTAGCTCCTGAGAAGCGTCCGTCAGTGATGAGTGCAACGGATGAACCAAGACCGGCACCCTGAATTGCTGATGTGGGCGAGAGCATTTCTCTCATTCCGGGACCGCCGGCAGGGCCTTCATAGCGGATAACAACGACATCTCCGGCTTTGATTCCTCCTTCGTAGATAACCTTTATAGCTTCTTCCTCGCTGTCGAAAACTCTTGCAGTTCCCTTGTGAGCAAGCATTTCGGGAGCAACGGCACTTCTTTTTACAACGCAGCCGTCGGGAGCAAGATTTCCGCGAAGAACTGCAATTCCTCCGGTCTCGCTGTATGGATTTTCAACAGGACGGATAGTTTCGGGATCCTTGTTTATACAGCCGGAGATATTCTCGCCGACAGTCTTTCCGGTAACGGTCATGCAGTCGAGGCTGATGAGATTCTTCTTGGAAAGCTCGTTGAGTACGGCATAAACGCCGCCAGCCTCGTTGAGGTCTTCCATATAAGTGTGACCAGCCGGAGCAAGGTGACAGAGGTTAGGAGTTCTTGCACTGATATCGTTTGCGATATCGAGATTTATATTTACTCCGCACTCGTTGGCGATAGCCGGAAGGTGGAGCATACTGTTTGTTGAGCAGCCAAGAGCCATATCGGCTGTAAGAGCGTTCATAAAAGCCTTTTCGGTCATGATGTCAAGCGGGCGGATATTCTGTCTGTAAAGCTCCATAACCTGCATACCAGCCATTTTTGCAAGGCGGATACGGTCTGAGTATACAGCCGGAATCGTGCCGTTTCCACGAAGTCCCATACCGAGAACCTCAGTAAGACAGTTCATGGAATTTGCAGTATACATACCAGAGCATGAGCCGCAGGTCGGACAGGCATTGTTTTCGTATTCCTCAACGTCTTCAAGGGACATTTTTCCGGCAGTATAGGCTCCGACAGCCTCGAACATGGAAGAAAGGCTTGTTTTCTTTCCCTTTACGTGACCTGCAAGCATCGGGCCGCCGCTTACGAAGATAGTGGGGATGTTGAGACGTGCCGCTGCCATGAGAAGTCCGGGAACATTCTTGTCGCAGTTGGGCACCATTACGAGAGCGTCGAAATGATGAGCAAGAGCCATACATTCTGTGGAATCGGCAATAAGATCACGGGTTACAAGGGAATACTTCATTCCGGTGTGTCCCATAGCGATACCGTCGCAGACAGCAATTGCAGGGAATACCACCGGAGTTCCGCCGCCCATAGCCACGCCGAGCTTCACGGCTTCAACAATCTTGTCAATATTCATGTGACCGGGAACAATCTCATTGTATGATGAAACGATACCTACGAGAGGACGCTTCATTTCTTCCTTTGTATGTCCGAGCGCATTGAAAAGGGAACGCTGCGATGCCTTTTCAACACCCTCGCAAAAATAATTTCCGCTCATTTTTTTCACCTCAAAAAATTTATTTGTTTTCTGTCTTGTTGTCGGGAGTATCCTCCGGCATAAAGAAAAACGGACTGCCGGCTTTATACAGCAGAAGAAGTCCTGCTGCAAGAAATGGGAATCCCCATGCAAAACTCATTGTTTCCTTGTTACGGTCAACGATTATAATTCCTGAATCAGAACATTCCTTTTCGGCGATAACGCTGTTTTCGTCGTAAAAATCATCCATTTTAGAGATATATTCCAGAAAATCGCTGCTGTATTTGTCAGAAAAATATCCTGTAACTTCCTCACCGTTCATAAGTCTGCGGTGTTCTTCGGAATCCTTTTCTACGGCAACATACCTGTATTTTCCGGCGACATTTACGATCATGATTTCATAATCTGACATTATCCCCTTGGAAACCTGTTCAAAAACGATAGCATTATGATTTTCAGTTCCTTCAAGCGCTCCCGCCACAGGCTTTGCACTGAAGGTAAGACTTCTGTTTTTCCGGACATCGCTTTCATTGAAAAGCTCTGACTGATCTGCACATCCCATTATGCGGAACGCCCTGTAAGCACCGCTGATAAAAAGAATTATTGCGATGAGCAGCAATGCAGCCGAAATCAGATGAAGCTTATCCGGTCTGAATTTTTTTATATATGAACTTGTCACTTTATACCCCTTATTTTCCCTGTATTGCTTAAAATAACCCCATATTCTATGCGGACGCCCGATGGGCGTCCTGTTTCATAGTATGACCGACCAGCATGGGCGGCTCTTGAAGCCGCCCGTCTGCCGGTACAGTAAAATTCTTAGTTGTTGATGAACTTGTCTTCTTCGTTGTTCCAGCTGTAAAGCTTTCTGATATCCTCGCCGACCTTCTCAGCAGGATGCTCAGCAGCAAGCTTTCTCATAGCCTTGAAGTGAACCTGCTTGCCGGCGTCAGACATATCGAGGAGGAATTCCTTAGCGAAAGAGCCGTCCTGAATATCGGAAAGAACCTTCTTCATAGCCTTCTTTGTCTCGTCAGTGATGATCTTGGGACCTGTGATGTAGTCGCCGTACTCAGCAGTATTGGAGATAGAGTATCTCATTCCGGCAAAACCGCTCTGGTAGATAAGGTCAACGATAAGCTTCATTTCGTGGATACACTCAAAGTAAGCGTTTCTGGGATCATATCCAGCCTCAACGAGAGTCTCGAAGCCAGCCTGCATGAGAGCACATACACCGCCGCAGAGAACAGCCTGTTCACCAAAGAGATCAGTTTCAGTTTCAGTTCTGAAAGTTGTTTCAAGAACTCCGGCACGAGCACCGCCGATAGCAAGACCGTAAGCAAGAGCCATATCCTGAGCCTTGCCGGTAGCGTCCTGATGAACAGCAACGAGACAGGGAACACCCTTGCCAGCCTGATACTCAGAACGAACAGTGTGACCAGGTCCCTTGGGAGCGATCATTGTAACGTCAACGTCAGCGGGAGGAGTGATACATCCGAAGTGGATGTTGAAGCCGTGAGCGAACATAAGCATATTGCCTGCTTCGAGGTTAGGCTCGATGTCGTTCTTGTAAAGAGCAGCCTGTTTTTCGTCGTTGATGAGGATCATGATGATGTCAGCCTGCTTAGCAGCCTCAGCAGCTGTGAAAACTTCAAAGCCCTGCTTTACAGCCTTGTCCCATGACTTTGAGCCTTCGTAAAGACCGATGATAACTCTGCCCTTATCGCCGAGGGATTCTTTTGCATTGAGAGCGTGAGCGTGGCCCTGTGAGCCGTAGCCGATTACAGCGATAGTCTTTCCGTAGAGAAGTGAAAGATCGCAGTCCTGTTCGTAATAAACCTTAGCAGTATTTTCCATGATTGAAAATCTCCTTTATTATAATAGTAATATATGTAATTGCTGTCAGGCAATTATAATCGTTTGGTTTTAAGGCAGTTTTCGCCTCTTTCGATAGCAACAAGACCTGTGCGGCACATTTCCATAATGCCGTAGGGCTTGAGAAGATCAATAAAAGCGTCGATCTTCGAGGTTTCGCCGGTAAGCTCGCACACAAGAGCCGTTGTGGAATAATCAACGATCTTTGATCGGAATATCTCAACAGCTGTCATGATATCCTGTCTTGACTGCGGAGTATTTCTTACCTTTATGAGAAGAAGCTCGCGGACAACAGTTTCGCTGCTCCGGAGGACTTCTACTTCCTTGACATCGTGAAGCTTGCGGAGCTGAAGGAGGATGCGATCCTTCAGGTACTCATCACCGTGAAAGGCAATGGTAATTCGCGAAAAGCTGCTTGATTCCGTTTCACCCACGGTAAGACTGTCGATATTGAAGCCTCGCCGTGTGAACATTCCCGAAACACGGGAGAGTACACCTGAAACGTTTGAAACGATAACGCCGATTACATACTGTTCCATATCACACACCTCACTTGATTTCTGTTATAATATCGTCGATAGAACCGCCGGGAGGAAGCATGGGAAGAACGAATTCATTGCAGTCCACGAGACAGTCGATAAGGAAGGTTCCTCCGTATGAGAATGCCTCCTCTGCTGCCTTTTCGAGTTCATCCTTTGTGGAAACCCTCACGCCCTTTGCACCGAATGCTTCTGCAAGCTTAACGAAATCTGTCTGACGGTTAAGAGTGGTATTGGAGTAATGCTTTCCGTAGAAAAGCGTCTGCCACTGACGAACCATTCCGAGAACGCCGTTGTTCATGATAACGATAACGACAGGAAGTCCCTGAGAAACGGAAGTTGCAAGCTCGTTGAGATTCATGCCAAAGCTTCCGTCGCCTGTAAAGAGGAGGGAATATTTTCCGGAAGCGGCAGCGGCACCGATAGCAGCACCGAGACCGTACCCCATAGTACCAAGACCACCGCTTGTAAGGAAGGTTCTTGGTGTTTTAAGGGGATAACGCTGTGCGGCCCACATCTGATGCTGACCGACATCGGTTGCAACGATTGCGTCTCTGGCATAGGAGCTTACAATATCAATGATATCGTAGGGATTAAGCCTGTTTTCTGCCGGAATTCCGGTATTGTGGCAGGGATTCGTGCATTGTGAGCAGTCCTTCTGGAAGGAGCATTCTCTTGCACTTTCTATGCGGCATTCTTCCTCAGCTTTAAGCTCAGAAATACGGGTGCTCCACTGAGGACGTTTCTGTTCATTCACGAGAGAGCAGAGTCTTTCAACGGCGTCCTTTATATCAGCGTTGATCGAAAGCTCAGCCGGAATATTTTTGTGAAGCTCGGCACCGTCAATATCTATGTGTATTATTCTGAAATTCTTGTTGTATCGTTTTTTGTTGCCGGTAGCTCTGTCACTGAATCTTGCACCGAGAGCTATAACGAGGTCGGATTCATCCTGTGCCATTGATGAGGCATAGTGGCCGTGCATACCCTGCATTCCGAGGAAACGTGGGTTGTCATACGGAACAGCTGAAAGTCCCATAAGAGTGCATCCCATAGGAGCGTCAATTTTTTCAGCAAGAGCCATAACCTCTGCGGAAGCTCTGCCGCTGATGATACCTCCGCCGAAGTAGATGTAAGGTCTTTCAGCAGCCATTATCATTTCAGCAGCTTCTTTAAGCTGATCGTCGTCAGCGAAAAGAACGGGATAGGGAATTACAGGCTGAGCCTGCGCCTCGAACTCACATTTTCCGATCTGGACATCCTTGGGAATATCCACGACAACGGGGCCGGGACGTCCTGATTTAGCGATTTTGAAAGCCATGCGGATAGTATCAGCAAGTTCGTTTATATCCTTTACGATGAAGTTGTGCTTTGTGATAGGCATAGTAACACCTACAATATCAACTTCCTGAAAACTGTCTCTGCCGATGAGGTCGCACGGAACATTTCCGGTAATAGCGACCATAGGGACAGAATCAAGATAAGCGGTAGCGATTCCGGTAACGAGATTAGTTGCACCGGGACCCGATGTTGCAATAACAACTCCGACCTTTCCGGTAGCTCTTGCGTATCCGTCGGCAGCATGGGCGGCTCCCTGTTCATGGGCAGCGAGGACGTGATTAATACGATCGCTGTTGAGGTAAAGCTCATCGAAGATATTGAGAACCTGACCTCCCGGATAACCGAAAACGGTATCGCAGCCCTGTTCAATGAGAGTTTCTACAATAATTTTTGCACCTGAGATAAACATGATAAAGTTTCATCCTTTACGTTTCAGGATGGCGGTGCATCCTGATTTATAATATAAAAACCTCCGACAGACTGCCGGAGGTTTTGTTCAAGCGACACTGCACGGGTACAGCAAAGTGTACCGGCAAATATTACTCAAAGTCCTGCGGGCAGAATGAAGATAAGCGGCAGTCGGAAATGGTAATGACTGCGCTCTTAATAATGACTATACCGGAAAGAATAACGACCGATTTCATTATTAATGCTCCTTTGCTCAGACTTTGAGGCAATGCCGCACAAAGCACGCCTGACGGCTTTGCACGAAATCTGTTTGTATATTTTCCGTCATTTTGCACAGAAATCTCTTGACATACGTCAGTATGCCTTCGATATTTCTATACAATCTGACGAAAAATCTGTCTGCACATCTTTCGCACAAGCTTTGTGCGGTATTGCCTTGAATATTCTTATTTAAATTATAACACCTTCGGTTAATAAAATCAATACAAATGATTGTATCCAGAAATATTTTGGTGAGTTTTTACAGTTTTGAGCCAGTTTTTTTATCAGCCTTTAAGCATATTGTTTACAGCACTTACGAGAGCTTTAATGGAAGATTCCACGATATCGGTATCAATACCTGTTCCCCAGAAGCTGCTTCCGTTTTCGCCGATAATTTCCACATAAGAAACAGCCTTTGAAGCCGAGCCGACCTCAAGAGCGTGCTCCGTATAGGTGTTGATGCTGTAATCAATTCCGGTATAGGAACGGATAGCGTTGCTCACGGCGTCAAGACGACCATTACCATTGTTTGTGGCAGAAGCAACTCTGCCGTTGAATTCAAGACTTACAGTCGCTTCAATGCCGTAGCTGCGGTCGTAGCTTGTTTTCGTGATTTTAAGCGGCTCGGTGATATCCACGAAATTCGTCTTGAATATCTGGTAGATCTCGTCGGGAAGAAGCTCCTTGTGCTTGTGGTCGGAAACACTCTTGACCATGTATCCGAGAGCCTCACGCATTTTCTTGGGAAGATTATATCCGAAGCGTGTTTCAAGGATGTAACCAATGCCGCCTTTGCCTGACTGACTGTTGATTCTGATAACATCAGCGGAATATTCTCTGCCGACATCTTCCGGATCAATGGGAAGATAGGGAACTGTCCAGTGCTCGGAATTACCGTCCTCACGCCACTTCATGCCCTTTGCGATAGCGTCCTGATGAGAGCCGCTGAATGCCGCAAAAACGAGCTTTCCGGAATAGGGTGAGCGCTCATGGACTTCCATTCTTGTGACCTTGGTGTAAAGCTCCGTAATTGACGGGATATCAGAGAAATCAAGCTCCGGATCAACGCCCTGAGAGTACATATTCATGGCAAGGGTGATGATATCAACGTTGCCTGTTCTTTCGCCGTTTCCGAAAAGAGTTCCCTCAACACGGTCAGCACCGGCGAGGAGTCCCATTTCGGTATCGGCGACAGCACATCCTCTGTCGTTGTGGGGGTGGAGCGAAACGATAACGTTTTCCCTGTATCTGAGGTTGTCGCACATATATTCAACTTGATTTGCGTAGACGTGCGGCATTGAGAGCTGCACAGTTACCGGCAGATTGATTATCGCCTTGTCATCGGGAGTCGGCTGCCATATATCGAGTACGGCATTGCAGACCTCCAGTGCGAATTCCGGTTCAGTACCGGTAAAGCTTTCGGGGGAATACTCAAAACGGAAGTTACCCTCATATTTTTCACGGTATTCCTTGCAGAGCCTTGCACCTGTCACAGCGATTTCAATGATTTCCTCCTTGCTCTTGCGGAAAACCTGTTCACGCTGAGCGAGAGAGGTCGAATTATAGAGATGAACGATAGCATTTTTGCATCCCTTGAGAGCCTCAAAGGTCTTGTGGATGATGTGTTTTCTTGACTGAGTAAGTACCTGAATAGTAACGTCATCGGGAATCATATTCTGTTCGATAAGTGTACGGCAGAAGTCGTATTCTGTTTCGGAGGCGGCAGGAAAACCGATTTCAATTTCCTTGAAGCCAAGTTCAACGAGCTTGCTGAAGAATTCAAGTTTTTCACCGAGACTCATGGGGATTATAAGAGCCTGATTGCCGTCACGCAGATCGACGCTGCACCAGATGGGAGCTTTTTCGATACATGATTTTTTAGTCCATTTCATCTGAGTTGCCGGAGCTTCAAAGAACTGGCGGGTGTACTTGTTTATGTTTTTCATAAAATTTTCCTCCAATCATTTTTAATCCGATCAGATAATAAAAAAGCCTCCTCCATACACAAGGTATGGAAGAGACGAAGCTGCAAACTGAGATACTCCGTGGTACCACTCTTCTTGGTGCATTGCACCCACTCATCTGCGTCGGATTAACGCATATCTCTGTAACGGGAGAAGCCGTCCAAACCTAATTTCCGCAAAGCGGTTTTCAGCCGGATGCTCAGGGAGGAGCTATGACCTGTTTTGTTTTACTGTCTTTCACCACCGACAGCTCTCTGTGAAAATTATACAGGCTTTATTTCCCTTCATCGCATTTTCAATATTGACATTATTATAGCAGTCGATTTTTGATTTGTCAAGAGTTTTTTGAAAATATTTCATAAAATTTACAGCTGAATAAATTCCGGAAATTCGTCAACAATAAATCATGAATCAATAATTTTCGGTGCAGGAGCACTTTTGCTGCATTTTTTTTCACGACGTTCTTCTGCGGCGGAGTAGGAAAAATACTGTATTGCAGCGATAGTAAGAGTCAGCAGAAACGGCAGTATAACGGGGAAAATACGTTGTCTGTACATATCTGCTACCGGAATGGCAGAGTACATACCATGTCCCATCCAGCCGGCAGATTCTGCATGAGACACAAGCTTGTGAAGTGTCGTCATGCAGACAGCGAATGCCGGCAGAGCGATAATCATTGACAGCAGATTTGTCCGGCTTTTTCTGAAAAGACAGAGTATCGCCGCTGTTGTCATGGCTGCTCCTGATATCACAAAAGCCGCACCGCAGAATGTGATTTTACTGCCATAGCTTTCGCTTTTGCTGAGGATTCCGATACCGGTCATCATAGTCATAAAAAAGGGATAGACAGCGGTAAGCATGATAAGCAGAAGCTTTGCTGCTGTCATGATTGGTTTTTGTTTTCTGTGAATTTTTTTCATGGTGAAATCTCCATTTTATTGAAAAGATTTGCAATAGTAATCCGGTGCAAATGAAATATAATAATCTTCGACAGGATCCGGATACCTTTCGGATTTCTGTCTTATTAAGAGGAAAGGAATCTAAGAATGCAGCTAAAAAGAAAAATAATCAGGTCGGTTGGAACAATGCTTTCGGCGGCATTTCTCTGTCTTTTCGGAACAGCCGGATATTATTCGTCGAAGCTTCCGTCGGCGGTGACTATCGAGCCGGCTTCAGAGCTTAAAATCGCAGAATATCCGGAAATAAGCTGTTCAGTAAGTCCGGCGTCCGTCATGCAGACATCCGGCGGATTTCCGGAAACAAAGCAGGTAACGCTATCGCTTTTTGGTGCGATTCCTGTAAAGAGCGTCAGTGTGACGGAAAAAGAAGCTCCTGTGTTGATTCCGTGCGGATATCCCTTCGGAATAAAGCTTCTTATGGACGGAGTTATGGTCACTGAGCTTGGAGCAGTTACGGATATTAGCGGCAAAACGAGCTGTCCTGCGGAGGATGCCGGAATTATGACCGGAGATATTATTAAATCGGCAGACGGAGAAGCTCTTGTATCCAACAGCCGCTTACAGGAGATAATTTCGCAAAGCGGCGGAAGAAAAATCAACTTGCAAGTCAGCCGTAATGACGATGAATTTACCGTACAGCTTCGTCCCGTATTTTCTGAAAAGAACAATATGTGGCGTGGAGGAATGTGGGTTCGTGACAGCATAGCCGGAATAGGTACGATGACCTTTATCAACAAGGAAACCGGCGAATTTGCCGGACTCGGACATCCCATCTGTGATTCCGATACTGGAGGGTTTGTGCCTGTATACAGCGGAGAAGCCGTTCCCGTTGAGATAACAGAGGCACGCAAGGGTGAAAAGGGAATTCCCGGCGAACTTCGCGGAAGTTTTTCAAGCGGAAGCTATGGTGTTCTTGAACGCAACAGCAGCTGCGGAGTATATGGCTGTCTTAATGAAAAAGGCATTGAAGAACTTTGCGGTAATTCCTGTGAATACGTCATGGGATATCGTCAGGATATAACGACCGGTGAAGCGGAAATTCTCACAACCGTCAGTGGAAATACTCCCGATAAGTACAAGGTAGAAATCGAGAGCATAGATCTCAGCGGAGAAGGAACAAAGAACATGGTTGTAAGGATAACCGATAAGCGTCTTTTGAAGAAATCAGGCGGTATAATTCAGGGGATGAGCGGCAGTCCGATAATACAGAACGGACGTCTCATAGGAGCAGTAACTCATGTTTTTGTAGCTGATCCGACAAGAGGATATGCAGTTTTTGCCGATAATATGGTTGAATATCTTAACAGCTAAAATAAAACCGGTCGTTACAAAAATGTAACGGCCGGAAATTATCGGAAATCATTAAGGGTGGAAATAATTATCTGTTTTCCTCGCTGAAACCGCTGTCTACGAGTTCAACAAGTGAATCAACAGCAGTCTTTTCGTCAGCACCATCAGCTATAACCTTGATGCTGGTTCCGCCTACGATACCAAGAGAAAGAATTCCGAGGAGGCTCTTAGCGTTGACTCTGCGCTCTTCCTTTTCGATCCAGATAGATGACTTGAATTCATTAGCCTTCTGGATGAAGAAGGTTGCAGGTCTTGCGTGAAGGCCAACCTGATTCTTAACCATTACTTCCTTTACAAACATATACAACTCTCCTATTCACTTAATTTCAGCCCTCTCAAACGCTGAATATGCAAGTACAGACAGCGCCGCACTTACATTGAGGGCGGATCGCTTTTGCTTTCCTTTGCTGATATCATTATACATTCAAAATTTATTATAGTCAACGGATTTTTTTTCATAAATGAGCATATTTCAATAAATTCTACATTTAGATTAAATCGCGGCTGGATTTATAATGGTTGCTTGTTGATTATCACCACATAGAATTGTTGATTGTTGTTGGTAATGTTACATAATATTCCACAAAAAAATATATATATTTCTTCTAAACGGAAATTATTGTTCAGTATATACGGATTGTAGATCAAGACTTCTTCTTTTTCTTCGGCGGAGGATTATCTATCAGATATTTTTCCAGAAGGTCAGGACGTCTTTCTGCTGTGATTTCAAGGCTCTGCTCGTGTCTCCATTTGTTGATATTGGCGTGATGTCCCGTTAGCAGTACCGGCGGAACAGGCATATCCTCCCAGACCTCCGGACGTGTGTACTGCGGATATTCCAGCAGACCGCTGTAAATACTTTCGTCCGTGAAGCATACATCGTCAGAGAGAACTCCGGGACACATTCTTGCAACAGCGTCAGCAAGCACCATTGCCGGAAGCTCGCCGCCGGTAAGAACATAGTCACCGATAGAAATTTCCTCGTCAACGATTTTGTCTATAACACGCTGATCCACGCCCTCATAGTGACCGCAGATAATGAGGATATTATCCATTTTTGAAAGCTCAACAGCTCTTTTCTGGTCGAGAATTTTTCCTTTCGGGGACATATATATAGTGTGCGGTTTTGTGCCGAGATCCTCGCAGACCGCCTTGTAGCAGTTGTAGATAGGCTCGCACTGCATGACCATACCCATTCCGCCACCGTAGGGCGTATCATCAACACGGCGGTGCTTATCCTGAGTGTATTCCCGTATCTGGCGGAAGTTCACCTCTATTTTTCCGGCTTTTCTGGCACGTCCCACGATGCTCTCGCCGAGGACAGCCTCGCACATTTCAGGAAAAAGAGTTGCAATTGTAATGTTCATAGTAACTCCTGTATCAGATGTTATTTTTCGATAGGCTCCATTATGAAAACGATGGAATGTATGGAACCGTCAGGCATATCAATAACTTCAAGCTTGCCGTTATCGCTTGTATCGTATGTGTAAACGGTCTTGTTTGAAGCGGTCGGAGTTCCGAGCTTTTCCTCAAGAACTTCAATTTTATCGTTTGCGGTAAAGCCGTTTACGGATATTTTATCCCTGTTGAAATCGTTTGGTGTAAAGTAGATACCTGCGATTTTCTGATTATCGTTTATCTCGTCGGGGGTGCAGTGATAATCAAGTGTACATACAAGCTCGTTGTTGTAGAAAAGGTCTATCATAGCTCCTGTGGTGCTTTCCTGAGCGTAGGAATCAAGCTTGAAGCCTTCGCCGAAATCCGCAAAAGTAAGCGGACTTTTCAGCTGTTTTCCGCATATAGAAATCTTTTCTGCAAGCGCTGCCGTAGTATAAGCGGAGGAGCTTTCCTCTTTCACAGCGGACTCAGATTTCACAGCGGAATCAGATTTCGCAGAGGAATCAGAGCTTTTGCTGCCGCAGCCAGTCATTGTGAATGCAATACCAGCCGCAAGAAAAACGCTTAAAAATCTGTTTTTTCTCATAATTTTCTCCTTTATCAATCGAAAAGACCGTCCAGCGGACGAATAGTCATAATATTTCCGTCGATATCCGTAGAAACAACAACGTCAGCGATAGCCGGAACGAGATATTCCCTGTCCTCGCCCTTTATCACATAGACATCGTTTGCTCCCGTCTGCATTACATCGACGATTTTTCCGTACATAAAGCCTGTATCAGCGTCTTTTACTTCCATACCGATAAGGTCCTGAATGAAGTATGTATCCTCATCAAGTTCAAGGTCGTCACGGTGCATATAAAGGATTTTGTTCCGGAGCTTTTCAGCGTCCTCGACGGTACTTATTCCCTCCAGCTTTGCGATGACCATTCCCTTGAATACACGGGAGCGTTCAACGAAAATTTCTTCATGGTTTTTTCCGAGAAAAAGCCTGTCAAATTCGCACAGAAGCTCCGGCACGTCGGTGTAGGGCATAATTTTCACTTCGCCCTTTATGCCGTGAGTTGTAACGATTTTTCCGGCTTCAAGATATTGTTTTTTCATATAATACCTCTTCTTTTCAGTTCATTTCTGAAATGTTCGGGGAGATTCAATGTACCGCCCGAATGTTTTCCATCAGGAACAATGACATGATTTGGAATGATTTTTTTTGTGAAATCATGGGTATCGATTATTTCATCTTCGCCTCCGATGACAGCAAAAGCATTATCGGGGTTAACGTCAGTAAAAGTGGAAAAAATACGCATAAATCCGTGAATATCACCCTTATAGCCAAGACGGGGAAGGTGCAGAAAGGGCATTAGACAGGGATTTACAAGGAATGTGGGGAGATTGAACTCAATTCCGAGAGCAAGAGCGAAAAATCCGCCAAGGCTTGTACCCACCACCATTTTACAGTCATATTCTCTGATTTTTACCCTCATTTGCTCCAGAAATTCTTTGGGAGCATGGTCATCGTAGAAAATCTGCGGTGAAATGGTTTCAAAACCTAAGTTACGCATAGAAGTACAGGCGAAATTTTCGGCATTTCCGCCATAGCCATGAATTGTAAGAATTTTCATAAAATTAACCTTTCAAACTGTAATCCTGTCAAAAATCAGGGATTGTTTTATGGGACGTCGAGACGTCGTCCCATACAAACGGCTATTCTGCGTATTATAATGCAGGGACGCCCACTGGGAGTCCCCTGAAGTGGTTCAATAAAGATTATGCTTGCACCAACAGTTCTTACCGCATTTCGGGCAGCGTATTTTTCGTGAATCAGGCTTGTGGTTCGCAAATAAGTAGTTCGCACTGAATTTCGGTACAAATTTCTCATTGCATTCCTCGCACTGATAATAACCGACGCTGCAATCTACGAAAATTATTGCCACAGCACCTATAATTGCCGGAATCAGCGTAATGATTTCCAACTTTTCGGGAAGGTCGTACTTTTCTATAAGTACGGCTACGATAATCATAGGTGCAAGCATAAGCAGTAATATCAGAATCGTCAATGCGATAATTTTTCCTCTGCCTTTTTTGTTTCTCATTAAATCCATCATAGTTTCCTCAGCTTTCTCCTTGTAGCTCTCATCGGGGATACGCTCGCCCGTGAGTAGCTCGTTTACGTTTATGCCGAGAACTTCGCAGAGAGGCATCATGAGCGACACCTCAGGCATACCCTTGCCTGTCTCCCATTTGGAAACGGTCTTGTCGCTTATGAGGAGCTCGTCAGCGAGCTGTCTCTGAGTCATTCCCTTTTCTTTTCTTATCTGTGCGATGAATTTACCTGTTTTGATCTGGTTCATTCTGATCGCCCTCCTTTCAAGAAAAAGTATAGACCGGAAACGGGAAAAAGTACACCCACAAACCGTAGAATCACGATATACAGGCAATTCTACGATTCGTGGAGTGAGGTTTTATGCGTGAAAACAGAGGATTTCAGGAAAAATCAGTTCTTCATTTCAAAGTTTTCGCCGAGAACATCCTTGTTAGCTTCGAGGATAGGATTGATGTATTCGCTGAGGAATTCGTCAACCTGCTGAGAGCTTCTTCCGGTATAATTTTCCGGCTTGAGAACAGCTTCAAGCTCGTTGCGTGTAATCTTGAACAGGGGGTCATTGAGGATAAGCTCGCAGAGATTGTTGTCCTTGCCGTAAACTTTGACCTGTTCTCCTGCCATCATTGAATAATCCATGATTCTGTCGTGGAGTTCCTGACGGTTTCCGCCCTTCTTTACAGCGTTCATCATGATATTTTCGCTTGCCATGAAAGGAAGCTCAGCCATAACACGTCTGCGGATGATCTCAGGATATACCACAAGACCGTTAGTAACGTTCATCATGATATTGAGGATAGCGTCAACACCGAGGAATGCCTCAGCCACACTGATTCTCTTGTTAGCGGAGTCGTCAAGAGTTCTCTCGAACCACTGTGTTCCGGAAGTGAATGCAGGGTTAAGGCTGTCGATCATGACGTATCTTGCAAGAGCAGTGATACGCTCGCAGCGCATGGGATTTCTCTTGTAAGCCATAGCGGATGAGCCGATTTGCTTCTTTTCACGGGGTTCTTCCATTTCCTTGAAGCTCTGGAGGAGACGCATATCGTAGGAGAATTTGCTTGCTGTCTGTGCGATTCCGCTGAGAACGGAAAGTATCTGAGCGTCAATCTTTCTTGAATAAGTCTGACCGGAAACAGGAACAACACTGTTGAAGCCCATTTCTTCCGCAATCATTTTTTCAAGCTGTCTTACCTTGTCTGAATCACCGTCGAAAAGCTCCACGAATGAAGCCTGAGTACCGGTAGTTCCCTTGGAGCCGAGAAGGCTGAGTGTTGAGATTCTGTATTCGAGATCGTTGAAGTCCATAAGAAGCTCATTGAGCCAGAGAGTAGCTCTCTTTCCGACTGTTGTGAGCTGTGCAGGCTGGAGATGCGTATATCCGAGACAGGGGAGATTCTTGTATTCATCTGCGAATTTTGCAAGATTGCTCATAACGTTGATGAGCTTTCTGCGTACAACACCGAGAGCGTCACGCATGATGATAACATCGGTATTGTCGCCGACATAGCATGAAGTTGCGCCGAGATGGATGATACCAGCAGCATCAGGGCAGGCCTGTCCGTATGTGAAAACGTGAGCCATTACGTCATGGCGGGTGATCTTTTCACGTTCTGCAGCAGCAGCGTAGTCAATATCGCTGATGTGTTCTTCAAGCTGTTTTACCTGTGCTTCTGTAACAGGAAGTCCGAGCTTCATTTCAGCTCTTGCAAGAGCAACCCAGAGCTTTCTCCAGGTAGTGAATTTTTTATCGGCAGAGAAAATGTACTGCATTTCCTCGCTGGCATAACGTGTGCAGAATGGGCTTTCATAGCTGTTGATATTACTGCTCATGATAGTGTTCTCCTTAAGGATTATTTTTCTCCGTTCTATGCGGAGCATTGCAAGTCAATTATATCATTTTTTGAAATATATGTCAATATTTCTGTTGCCGACAAAAAAGCAGTCCATTCATGGACTGCCTCAGCGTGTAGAAAAAGTATATTGTAGGGGACGATGCCCACATCGTCCCGGGCTGATGTAGGCATCAGCCCCTACGAATTGGCTATATATCGTTGTTCTGTGCAGGGGAGGATATTATCCGCCCGCAATTTCAAAACGAAATTCATGTTTTCGGACAGTCTCAAGCAGTCCTCATGGACTGCCTTTCTTTATGCTGATCAATCCTCATCCTGAGGATTTTTTATTTCGAGTATAATTTTTTCAACGGTCAGTTCATTGACAGCAGCGGCAGTTATACGGAAGATACCTGTTTCAGCCACTTCTCCGGCTTCCGGAATGTGTTCCATGACATCTGTTACCCAACCGCCGACAGAAGTATAATCAGTCTGGATGAGATCATCATCAAGATCAAGCTTTTCAAGGAGACGGCTGATGCTCATATCGCCGTCAACCTCATATTTATCAGGCTCAATCATTTTGATAAGACTGATTATTTCATCGTCCTCATCGTAGATATCGCCGACAAGCTCCTCGATTATATCCTCCAGTGTAACGATACCCTTTGTTCCTCCGTACTGATCGGTAACGACAGCAAGATGCACCTTTGAACGTTGCATATCACGCATTGTCTCGCTGATAAGTTTTGTATCGGTGATGTGGGTGACATCCTGAATAATATTTCTGATATCGTTTCCGCCCTCGATACGCATTTTGAAAAATGCCTTGTTTGTGATAATACCGATTATATCATCAAGACTTTTTTCGTAAACCGGCAGACGTGAATACATTTCGGTGATAAAAAGCTCCTGTATTTCATCAAGGCTCATACCAATTTCCACGCCGACAATTTTTACTCTGGGTATAAGTATCTCATTGACAGTGATTTCATCGAATTCCAGTGCACTTTTTACAAGCTCGCTTTCCTGTTCCTCAATAACGCCTTGTTCCTCGATCTCGTCAATCATGTATTTAAGTTCGTCCTCAGTAACGCTCGGAGCTTCCTCGCTTCCCTTTGACAGAAGTGAGGAGAGTCCGTTAAGCATTATGACAAACGGTTTGAATATCATTACAAGAACAGAAAGCGGACCGGCAAACAGCAGTGCAAGCTTCTCAGCGTTTCGTTTTGCATAGGATTTCGGCAGAACTTCGCAGAATACAAGTACCAGAACAGTTACAACGACCGTAGATACAGCTGCACCGTTGCTGCCGATAATATTTATAAATATAACCGTGCTGACTGATGATGTTGCAATATTAACGATATTATTTCCGATAAGAACGGCTGTAAGCACATCATCGAACTTGTTTGCAAGTTTAAGTGCCCGTGCAGCCTTCTTATTTCCCTGAGAAGCATAATTTTTCAGTCTCAGCTTGTTTACGCTTGAATACGCTGTTTCCGTACTTGAAAACAGTGCAGAGAAAACCATCATCACTACAACGAGTATAATTTTTCCTAAGTCAGAATTATCCATAATAAACCTTTCTAAATTTTTAAATCAAAGGACGCCCATTTTTTACGGACGCCCATTTCGATTATTTGTTATTGTTCTTTGCCTTTCCGGAATTTATCTTGTCACCGGATTTTTCTTCCGCCTTTTTTTCTTCGGCTGCTTTTGCGTTGTTGTCATCGTCGTCATCGTCATCATCATCGTCGTTTCCGGATGCCTTTTCAGCCGCCTTTTTGTTGTCGTTTCTGATAGCAAAAACAAATGCAGCTGCGATGTAGATTGCAAAGACGAATGCCTCAACAATGATTGCGGGTAAGATTGTTCCCTTGACAACAGTTTTGATAACGTCAGTCCTGGAATTAACAGCAGGAACAAGAACTTTGTATGCGTTAGCAAATTCTTCAGTTTCGTAGTACTGTTCAGAAGCGATTCTTGTGATATCAATAAGGCGGTTAAGCTTTTCGTCAAGCTTCACGAGTTCGCCGCTGACGTAGTCTTCCATTTCCTTAGTGCCTTCCTTGCCCTTTTCAAGACCTTCCTTACGCTGGGTATACATTTTGATATCCTGCTTTACGTTAGCAAGGCTTGTAGCAACGTCGTCATAGCGTTCGATAAGTCTGTCGTACTGCTCTGAACTCTGTGTAAGCTCCTGACTTGTTGAACCGTCAAGGCTGTTCGTTATAAGAACGGTATCCTTCTTGTAGGAGTCAATAGCAGCCTTGAGGTTTGAAAGACGTTCGGAGTAAGCGTCTCTCTGACGTGTAAGCTCGTCGATATTGTACTGATAGTATGCAATAGTAGCAACCTTGTCTCTTGTTACGTTGTTTACTGTAACGTAGGAAGAGATTCTTGCAAGGTCAATTCTCTTTATAGCGTCGATAGACTGTGAGATATCGTCGAAGGTATAACCTGTAAGACCTTCTTCGCCCTCAGCACCTGTATCCTTTGAACGGAAGTGGCTTGAATCTGTGCGTGAGATTGTATTTACATAATCGGAAAGTGAATTGAGGTTGACTCTGAAAAGATCAACAGCCTCGCTGTAATCGTAGCTTTCGTAGCTTACAGCGGAGAGAGATTCACCGAGAGAATGGTTGTAGCCGTACTGATCGAAGAAATAATCACGGTAGTTGTTGAGGATAGTGTTGAATACCTGAACAGCTTCTTTTCTTGAAATTTCTGTTGCACCATAATCAAAGCTTACCTTGAACTGTGTGGGGTAATAGGTAACATCAAGCATCGCCTGTGCAGCTGAAAGGTTACCGCTCTGTGCATTCTGGTAAACGCTCTGATATGTTGTGATTCTGTCGATAATATCCGAGGGGATAACGCCTTCAAAGGTGATAGCGTTTCTAACGGAGTCAGCTTCCTCGATGTCTATATTATTTTCCACGAGAGCGTCAGAAATAACCTGAACATTCTTGACAGTGTTGATATCAAAGGTGTGTCCTGAAGGATCAAGACCGCTTTCGATACCATTGTAGTTGAAACAGATGAGAGCCTTAAGCGGAGCCTTATCTCTTACAACCTTTATCGTATTGATACCTGCAACGCTGAGAAGAGCAATAGCGGCAGCTATCAGCCATGGAAGAAAGTATTTTTTCATTCCTTTTCCGAAGCTTGACAATGTGAGTACTACATTATCATTGTCATCGGCGTTGTTTCTTATTGTAACATTAAGGTTACGTTCTTCGTTATTAGACATTTTATCCTCCATTTTCTTTTTTTAAGGCAATACCGAACAAAGCCCGCCAGACGGCTTTGCACTAAGCTGCCTGTGTATTTTTTACACAGGCTTTGTGCGGTATTGCCTTGATTCATCATGAATGTGACAGAAAATTCATTTTTCCACATGATATTATAACATTATTGAATCACAACGTCAATATTTTTTTTAATTATCGCAATATTTTCCAGTATTTAGCCAAATATTTGTAATAGCAGAGTTGACGATTTGCCAGAATCAACAAAGACAGCGGATTGATTATTCAAGCCGCCGCCTCTGATAATTTTTATATAAGTGTTATATCTCTCAGGGAGATTTTGCCGCTGCCGTGATACACCAGATACAGCGGATGAATTCCGTCCGGAATTCCGGTATCAGCTGTGATCTCATACCACTGTTCAGACGAGGAAACTGCAATCTCTCCGAGTTTTTCCCCGTCTTTCTCCGTATATATGCCGATTGTTCCGGAGCCGGATCCACGGACAGTAAGAGTTATGCCCTTATTGCCGGAGAAGTAAAAATACTTGTATCCGATGAGAGTGTTATCACATATTTCAGCAATAAAGCGTTCGTCATCAGAATGATTTACATTCGGATAGCAGTCTGTAAAGATACTGTTTGAGCCATGCGGCATTTTTCCGTTTGTTATATAGCAGGCAATAGGTGCAGGATACGTTCCCTTTCCGGAAAGAGGACCGTCGTTGAGTCCGCAGGAGGTAATTTCAGCCTGTTTTATTGTTCCGTCTTTTTCAATGAATATCTTCTCAGCACACGCCTGACGGCTGTAATCGGATTTATGTGTGAGTCTGTGATAGAACACATACCACTGACCGTTTATTTCAATGATGCTTCCGTGAGTTGTTCCGGTCATATTCATGCGGGTTTCATCGGTAACGCCGTTTACACCCACATCACCGTTGGAGACTAAGGTTCCGCCGAAAACAAAGTCACGGTCGGGATAATCGCTGACAGCATAGCAGAGTTCGTGATTCTTCTGGGAGGAGAATACAAAGTAATACTTGTCTCCGACCTTTCTCATGGAACTTGCCTCAAAGAATTCATGACCGCCAAAATCAGCGTCATAAGGGATAATATGCTGCGGCTCGCCCTTTACAGTAAGCATATCGTCCTCCAGAATGACCATGCAGGCACCGTTTACATTGTCCGGTGTGCCGAGGATTTCCTCTGCCGTCTTGTTGTAACGCTTCTGGACTTCCGCAAGCTTTTCACTGTCGGCTGCAAGAACGTCATTCGGCTCATCCATGTACTGCGTTCCGTAGTAAATACGGATTGTTCCGTTGTCATTGAAGGCACACGGATCAAAGCATACATATTTTTTCATGGGAGTTCCGTCCGGATAGCGGACATATCCCAGATATTCGTATTTTCCAGCCGGAGTATCGCATACAGCCACGGATATAGGACCATAATATCCTCCGAAGCCCCAGTTTCCGGACATACAGTAGTAGAGGTAGAATTTTCCATCGTTGCCCTGCACTACATCGGGAGCGTACATATAGGGACGCTCGTTGTAGTCTGGATCCTGCTTTGCACAGTAGATAACACCCTCGCACCGCCAGTCGGAAAGATCGTCAACCGGTGCGGAATATACGGTATAATCGCCCATACAGAACGTTTCGCCGCCTTCAGTATCATGGGAACCGTAAAGATAAACCCTGTCCCCGAAGATATGCGGCTCGCCATCGGGGATATACTCATCAAGAGGAAGGAAAGGATTATAAACCTGTTTTTTCATAAGAAACTCCTTCAGATTGTGTGACCCTTGCTTTTCATAACATCAAGGACCTTGTTTACATATTTGTGACATATTTCTTCGTTTTCCGCTTCAACCATAACACGGACGAGTGGTTCTGTACCGCTTTCACGGACAAGTATTCTTCCGGATGTGCCGAGAGCCTCTGCCGCTTCTGCAACAGCTGCCTTTACATCGGGATCATTCTGAGCTGCACTCTTGTCCTTGACTTTTACGTTTTCAAGCACCTGCGGATATACCGTAAACGGTGCGGCAAGCTCGCTGAGGGACTTTTCTCTTGCCATGATTACTTCCATGATTTTCAGGCTTGTGAGGATACCGTCGCCTGTTGACGCATATTTCGAGAAGATTATATGACCGGACTGTTCGCCGCCGAGACGGCAGCCGTTTTCCTTCATGTATTCATAAACGTACTTGTCGCCTACTGCTGTTTTGGCATAGCCGATTCCGATTTCATCGAATGCCTTGTAAAGTCCGAAATTTGACATAACTGTTGTAACAACAGTATTTGCAAGAAGCTTTCCTCTTTCCTTCATGTATCTTCCATAGATGTAGAGGATATGGTCACCTGAGATCAGATTTCCCTTTTCGTCAACACAGAGGCAGCGATCAGCGTCTCCGTCGTATGCAAAGCCAGCGTCAAGACCGTTTTCGACAACGAATTTCTGAAGTCCCTCAATATGCGTAGAGCCTGCGTTCATGTTGATATTCGTTCCGTCCGGCTGTGCGTTGATAACGTATGTTTCAGCTCCGAGAGCATCAAAGACAGCCTTTGCGATATTCCATGCAGCTCCGTTTGCACAGTCAAGACCAATTTTCTTTCCACGGAAGGAATAGACTCCAAGCGAGATAAGATATCCTATATAGCGGTTTCTGCCGGCAACATAGTCAATCGTCCTGCCTATTTCTGCGTCACGGGCGAAGGGAAGTTCCTTCCAATCCTGACCGAATACATTGAGATTTCCGTCAAGATAAGCTTCAACAAGCTCAATTATCTCGTCCTCCATTTTTTCGCCCTTGCCGTTGATTAGCTTGAGTCCGTTATCGTGATAGGGATTATGGCTCGCAGAAATCATGATTGCACAGTCGAAGCCGTCAACACGGGAGATATATGCTACCGAGGGCGTTGTTGTAACGTGAAGCAGATATGCGTCTGCTCCGGAAGCCGTAAGTCCGCCCACCAGACTGTACTCAAACATATAGCTTGAAAGTCTTGTATCCTTTCCGATAAGTATACGGGGAGCTGTATTATCTCCGTTCTGTTTCTTTATTTCCTTGTAGTACCATCCTAAAAAACGTCCTACCTTAAAAGCATGATCTGCTGTCAGATTTTCATTTGCAGTTCCTCTGAATCCGTCTGTTCCAAAATACTTGCCCAAATCGTTATACTCCTTACATTATGTAGTCTGTTTCCACCGGAATAACTCCGGACATTTAAATTATATCATTTCTGACATCAATAGTCAATGTTTTTTTGAAATTACTTCCGGAAATTTGCATAAAATTATAGACAGATAAAATTTTTTATGATATAATATCAATAGAAATTTATCGGGAGAAGGTATTCCCATGAAAGCAGAGGTTTTTTATTATGAAAATGATGTTTATCGGCGCAACTCATGAGGTTACAGGAAGCTGTACATATATCGAAGCCTGTGGAAAGAAATTTCTTGTTGATTTCGGTATGCAGCAGGGAGAGGATATTTACGAAAATGTGAAGATTCCGACTGCTCCCGGAAATATTGACTTCGTACTTCTTACACACGCTCATATCGACCACTCCGGACTTCTGCCGCTTCTTGCCGCAGGTGGCTTCAAGGGGGAAATCCATGCCACCGAAGCGACAACAAATCTGTGCAATGTAATGCTCCGTGACAGCGCTCATATTCAGGAATTTGAAGCAGAATGGAGAAACAGAAAGGGCAAAAGAAAGGGCAGCGAGGAGTATATTCCGCTGTACACTATGGAGGACGCCCTTACTGCAATTTCACTCTTTCATCCGCACAAATACGACACTCCTGCCGAAATCTGCGAGGGTGTTACTGTTTCCTTCCGTGATGCCGGACATCTTCTCGGTTCCTCCAGCATTATCATGACAATCACAGAAAACGGAATTACAAAAAAGCTTGTATTCTCCGGTGACCTCGGAAATACAGAACAGCCGCTTATCCGTGATCCTCAGCTTATAGACTCCGCTGACTATGTTCTCATCGAATCTACATACGGCAGCAGAAATCACAACAAGCCTGCTGATTATGTAACTGCTCTTGCTGATGTTCTTCAGAAAACCTTCGATCGCGGCGGAAATGTTATAATTCCGTCATTTGCTGTCGGAAGAACTCAGGAAATGCTCTATTTCATCAGAAAAATCAAGGATCAGAAGCTTATTAAGGGACATGATAATTTCCCTGTTTATGTGGATAGTCCTCTTGCAATTGAGGCTACGGATATCTTCATCAGCAACCGTGAAAGCTGCTATGACGAGGAAGCTATATCCTATGTAAGACAGGGAATCAATCCCATTACCTTTGAGAATCTTGTGAGAGCTGTAAGCAGCGACGACTCAAAAGCTATCAATAACGACAACCGCCCGAAGGTTATCATTTCCGCCAGCGGTATGTGCGAAGCCGGCCGTGTAAAGCATCACCTCAAGCACAATCTCTGGAGACGTGAATGTACTATCCTTTTCGTTGGCTATCAGGCAGGAAATACTCTCGGACGAAGCCTTATCGAGGGTGCTAAGAAAGTACGTCTTTTCGGCGAGCCTATCAATGTTGCCGCAGAAATTTTACAGCTTCCCGGTGTAAGCGGTCATGCTGATTCTGACGGTCTTATCAGATGGGCAGGAGCTATCAAGGGCGTAAAGAAATTCTTTGTTAATCACGGCGAGGACGCTGCCGCTGACGGTCTTGCTGAAAGACTTCGTGAGGAACTCGGTGCAGATGTTTACGTTCCATACAGCGGTGCGGAATTCGATATCGCAGAGGGTGTTGTGACTGTTGACGCACAGCCTGTTCTCATTCCGAAGAAGAAACGCAACACCTCCAACCTTAACGAGAATTATTCACGACTTTTAGACGCTTCACAGCGTCTTGCAGAGCTTATAAGAATTTCCGACGGCAGAACAAATTCTGATATGCGTAAGCTTACCGACGCTATCAATGCACTCTGTGACGACTGGCAGCTGTAAAGAATTCTGTGAAGGCAGATGATATTTCAGCAGGAAGATTATATAAATTTAAATAAAAATTTAACAAAACACTCTTGTTATGTCAAACTTGCTTTAAAACAGCTCTGAAAAGGGCTGTTTTTTATTGTTTTCCACAGTTTTCCGCAAAAACCGTCATTTACCGCTTTATTTTTCACAGAAAATGATGTATAATAATTAATGTATCGGTTATATAATCGAACATAAGGATTATGAGGTGTACAGCAATGAAAAAATATTCTCTCGGAATAGATGTCGGCTCCACGACCGTAAAGACAGTTATCACTGATACAGATGATAATATCATATATTCAAAATATCAGCGTCATCTTTCAAAGGTGAAGGAAACTGTTATTGATCAGCTCAAGCTGATTCAGGCGGATTACCCCGACGAAAGCTTTACGGTATGTATTACCGGATCAGCAGGTCTTGGTCTTGCAAATTCTGCTGGAATCCCCTTCGTACAGGAGGTTCATGCGGCATTTCTTGCAGTAAAGAAAAAACAGCCCGACGCTGACGCCGTTATTGAACTCGGAGGCGAGGACGCAAAGATAATCTTCCTGACCGGAGGCGTTGAACAGCGTATGAACGGCTCATGTGCAGGCGGTACAGGCGCATTTATAGACCAGATGGCTACTCTTCTCGGAATTACCGCCGACGAGCTTGACAATCTTTCGCTTAATTCTCAGAAAACATATCCGATAGCTTCACGCTGCGGAGTTTTCGCAAAATCGGATATACAGCCGCTTCTCAATCAGGGTGCACGCCGTGAGGATATTGCGGCAAGTATCTTTCAGGCAGTAGTTGATCAGACTGTTTCAGGTCTTGCACAGGGACGCTCTATCGAAGGAAAAGTACTTTTCCTCGGAGGACCGCTTTTCTTCCTCAAGGGACTTCGCAAGGCTTTTGTAAATACTCTCGGGCTTGACAGCAAGCACGCTGTATTTCCGGATGAAGCTCCTGTTTTTGTGGCTTATGGATGCTCCCTCTATGCTGCAACGGCTGAGGATTCCTGTAAAACAGAAGAGCTGATAAGAAAAATTACGGAAGCAAAGGCTTCTGATGATATAGTAACCGGCGATCCGCTTTTCAATTCTCAGGCAGAATACGATGAATTCATCGACCGACATAAGAAATTTGATCTCGGTTACGCTGATATCCGTACATACAAGGGTGACGCATACCTCGGAATAGACGCAGGCTCAACCACGACAAAGCTCGTGCTTATCACTGGTGACGGAAGAATCCTGTATCATCACTATTCATCAAATCAGGGACAGCCACTCGACAAGATTGTTGAACAGCTCAGGTGCATTTACAGCGAAATAAATCCTGATATAACCATAAGGGGATCAGCAGTCACCGGCTACGGAGAGGATCTCATCAAGGCAGGACTTTCAGTAGATCACGGTATAGTAGAAACTGTCGCTCACTTCACGGCAGCTGCGTATTTCTGTCCGGATGTTGATTTCATCATCGACATCGGCGGTCAGGATATCAAGTGCTTCAAGATAAAGAACAAGAGCATCGACAGCATTATGCTTAACGAGGCTTGCTCCTCCGGCTGCGGATCGTTTATCCAGACATTTGCGATGGCTCTCGGATATGATATCGCAGAATTCTCACAGCTCGGACTTTTCGCAAAGAATCCCGTTGATCTCGGCTCAAGATGTACCGTATTTATGAACAGCTCCGTAAAACAGGCTCAGAAGGACGGTGCTACTGTTGAGGATATCTCGGCAGGCTTGTCATCCTCTATCATAAAGAACGCTATTTACAAGGTTATCCGTGCAAAATCTCCTGATGAACTCGGAAAGAATATCGTTGTTCAGGGCGGAACCTTCCTCAATGACGCCGTACTGCGTTCATTCGAGAAGGAGCTTGGCAGAAATGTCATACGTCCGGCGATATCAGGACTTATGGGTGCATTCGGCTGTGCTCTCTACGCAATGGAGAATGTAGGCGATAACGGCTCTGTTCTTATCTCAGAAGATGAGCTTGCCGGATTTGATTATACATCACGTTCAGCAAACTGCGGAGGATGTACGGCTCACTGTCAGCTGAATATCATCAGCTTCGGCAAGGGCAGGAGATTCATATCCGGCAATCGCTGCGAAAAGGGAAGTGGTACAGTCCAGAAGAATACCGTTCCTAATCTCTATGAATACAAGTATGACAGCATCATAAATACCGTAAAGACTCACCAGCCGAGAAAATACCGCGGAACAGTAGGATTTCCTCTTACACTCGGCTTCTACGAGCAGCTTCCTTTCTGGCATACACTGTTCACAACGCTCGGATTCAGAACAGTAGTTTCCGATGAAAGCTCCCGTGGAATGTACTATCTCGGACAGCACACAATTCCGTCCGATACCGTATGCTATCCGGCAAAGCTTGCCCACGGACATATTGAAAATCTTCTTGACAAGGGCGTTGATTTCATCTTCTATCCCTGCATGAGCTATAATATCGACGAGGGCGAAAGCGACAACCACTTCAACTGTCCTGTTGTTGCATACTATCCTGAGCTTCTGCTCGCGAATAATCCTCGCCTTAACAGCGAGAATTTCAAGCATCCGTATATGGATCTTAATGTGAGAAAAAATGTAGTCAGGGTTCTGTCGCAGATGCTCCGCAGCTACAACATCAAGGGAAAGATTCCTGTCGCAGTTGACGCTGCATACAAGTCGCTGGAGCTTTATCACACAGATGTCGCAAGCAAGGCAAGGGAGATCATCGACCGTGCCCGTGCTGAAAACCGCAAGATAATAGTTCTTGCCGGACGTCCTTATCACATCGACAAGGAAATCAACCATGGTATCCACAAGCTTATAACAAGTCTTGGAATGGCAGTTATCACTGAGGACAGCATTGCGGCTCTTGCACATACACCTAAGCTCAGCGTTCTTAATCAGTGGACATACCATTCACGTCTTTATCGTGCGGCAAAATATGTTACAACACAGCCGGATATGCAGCTTGTACAGCTTGTATCCTTCGGCTGCGGAATAGATGCTGTTACCGGCGACGAGGTGAGAAACATCCTCGAAAGCCGTGGAAAGCTCTACACACAGCTTAAAATTGACGAAATAAATAATCTTGGTGCGGCAAGAATAAGACTCAGAAGTCTTGTTGCTGCAATGAAATGATCCTGAATCTGCATGATCAGGATACAGGAGGTATCTGAATTGCCTGAATATACAGTTTTTACCGAGGAAATGAAAAAAACTCATACCATCCTCGTCCCCGATATGCTGCCCATACATTTCAAGCTGTTTATCGCAGCGTTCAAGGCAGAGGGATATAAAATGGAGCTTCTCCAGAACGATTCACGTTCCGTTGTTGATGAGGGACTGAAAAATGTCCACAATGACGCTTGCTATCCGGCACTGCTTGTTATCGGACAGTTTATGGATGCTCTCAAAAGCGGAAAGTACGATCCCGACAAATCAGCACTTCTTATCACACAGACTGGCGGCGGCTGTCGTGCTTCCAACTACATTCACCTGCTGAGAAAGGCTGTGGATAAGAATTTTCCGCAGGTTCCCGTTGTATCACTTAATTTCAGCGGTCTTGAAAAGGAAAGTGCATTCCGTATTTCTCCGAAGGTTTTTGTGAAGCTTCTTCATGCGATACTTTACGGAGATCTCCTCATGACCTGCTACAATAAGTGCAGAGCATACGAGATCAACAAGGGCGAGGCGGCAAAAATGCTTGCAAAATGGCAGAACCGCCTTGGAAATATCTTCTACAAGAACAGCAATCTTTACCTTAAAACAAAGAAGATATATACTGATATCCTCAACGATTTCGCAGAAATAAATCTCAGCGATGAAAAGAAAATCCGCGTGGGTATCGTCGGTGAAATCTATGTAAAATATTCTCCGCTTGCAAATAATCATCTGGAGGATTTCCTCATTTCAGAGGGCTGCGAGCCTGTTGTGCCGTCGCTGCTGGAATTCGTTATGTATACGGCGTCAGCTTCGTTCAATAACGCAGAGTTATACGACAGCAAGACTACACGCTCACGCATATTCAGACTTGCATATAAGTTTGTGTACGCAAAGCAGAAGGAACTTATCAAAGTCATGAAGGAGCACGGCGTATTTGAGGCTCCACACGATTTCGAGCATCTTCGTGCACTGGCGGACAAGTATATCAATCAGGGTGTTGTTATGGGCGAAGGATGGCTTATTCCGGCTGAAATGGCGGCTCTGGCAAAATCCGGAGTTGAAAATATCATCTGCGCCCAGCCTTTCGGATGTCTGCCTAACCATATCGTCGCAAAGGGAATGTCCCGTGCTATTAAACAGGATAATCCGAATGCC
>JAFXCR010000037.1 GCA_017516465.1 Ruminococcus sp. | reverse complement strand
CATCGGCTTATAGTTATGAGCCTTGTGATTGAGCAGAGCATTGAATGTGATTTTCTTCATGGGCATCGCCTCTCTTTCATTTTAATAGTATAAGGGAAATAAAAAAATGCCGAACCAATCGAGAGTAGTGACTCCCAATCAATTCGGCATAACGAACAAGAAACCGTCTGAAACTTTGTGAAAGTTTTTCGCAATAAAAAAGAGCAGACTTTGGAATTTTTCTTCCAAATCTGCTCTCAATTCTCTTGAAAATGAAAAAACGCCCGTTCAAATCCTCTTTTGAGGCTGAAAAGGCAAAATGTCATCTACGGTTTCAGTATAAAAAATTTCGGCGTCAGAGCAGCAAAAAACCACGCAAATGCGTGGTTTTAGGCTCTGTCATCTATTTTGTATAACAGTGTTGGTCTGAGTGACGGGACTTGAACCCACGGCCTCTACCACCCCAAGGTAGCGCGCTACCAACTGCGCCACACCCAGACATTAATCAGGGGATTTTACATCGCCTCAATCAACGATATTAATTATACCACAACGAATATGATTTGTCAAGCGTTTTTTGAAAAAAAACGAAATTTTTTCAGAAAATTTCTAAAACTCTTTGAAAACAACGGATAATAGTTGAAAATCAGCAGTCTTCATAGGGTTCAGTTCCTATCATATACATTTTGACAAGTTTTCCAAGAAGTTTTCCTGACCACGATTTTATAAGACGGGAGTATTCCTCCGGATAGATATATCCTCCGACGCTCATTACATCATAGACAACAGACGCCTCCTGAATAAGCAGCGGCTGATCTCTGAATCCTCTGCGGAGATAAAATTCACGGCGGCTGACACGCTGACTGTAATTCGTAGCAGATTCGTCAAGCTGTTCTCTTGCAAGGAAAATTCGCTTTCCGTGATATTTCTTCTTCACACCGGCAATTATAAGACTTCCGTAGCCCATTCCTCTTTTGCTTTCCTCGACAGCAAGATAAAAAAGATAAGCAACATCCTCATGGCAGATAATATACGCAAAACCTACAAACTCATCTCCGTCAAAGGCAGCAAGCATTTCGCCTTTTCCAGTTTTCACCCTCGACATCATCAGGCGGAACGGCGCACGCTCCTCCGCCGGAAACGCAGAGGTATAAAGTCTTTTCAGCTTGTTTTCCGTATTTTTTCCCCTTCTGAAACTTTTTATCGTAATTTTCATTATGATTCCCCCCGAAAAAATATTTTTCTACATATAATAGTATCACATTTTTGTATCTTCGTCAAGGTTCGGTTCAACACGGTATGTGTAAAAATTTTCGTAAGCAAACATACTCATATCAGTTTATTTCTTTATGTAGGGGCGGATGCCTACATCCGCCCGTAACGAATGTGAATTTCTCTGCGGTGCGATGTTGGCATCGCACCCTACATTGCCTATATATATTTTACACATACTTCAATACGCTTGACTAATCAGCAAAAATGGGATATAATATATAGGTAACATAAAATATTATTAAGGAGTGTTCTGTAATGAGTGAATGTACACACGACTGCTCCAGCTGCTCAAGCAACTGCGACAGCAGAAAAGAGCCGCAGAGCTTTATTGAAAAACCAAATCAGATGAGCAATATCGGCAAGGTTATCGGCGTTGTCAGCGGAAAGGGCGGCGTAGGTAAAACTCTCGTTTCCTCAATGCTTGCTGTTTCCCTCCAGAGACTCGGCAAAAACGTAGGTATTATGGACGCTGATATCACAGGTCCTTCTGTTCCCAAGGCTTTCGGAATCCATTCAAAGGCTGAAGGCTGCGAATTTGGAATTATCCCCGTAAAGAGCAAAATGGGCATTGATGTTATGTCTATCAATCTTCTCTTAGAGAACGAGAGCGATCCCGTTGTATGGAGAGGTCCCGTTATTGCAGGCGTTGTAAAGCAGTTCTGGACTGACGTTATCTGGAAGGATATCGACTGTCTCGTTGTTGATATGCCCCCCGGAACCGGCGATGTTCCGCTTACTGTTTTCCAGTCTATCCCTGTTGACGGAATCGTTATCGTAACTTCTCCTCAGGAGCTTGTTTCAATGATCGTTGAAAAGGCTGTAAAAATGGCTAAGCTTATGAATATCCCGATTCTTGGTATCGTTGAGAACATGAGCTATTTTGAATGTCCCGACTGCGGAAAGCGTCACAGCATCTACGGCGAAAGCCACATCGCTGAAATTGCTTCTCAGTACGGAATTCCCGTTCTTGCACAGCTTCCTATTGATCCCGAGCTTGCAAAGCACTGCGATCAGGGAACTATCGAGCTGTTTGAGGGCGAATGGCTCAGTGACGCTGCGGAATATATCACCAAATAAATAAAAATCCCTAATACTGGGATTCCAAAGGGTTGATAACCCTTTGGCGGTGTCCAGAGGCAGCGCCTCTGGTGGGGTGTGGGGTAAAACCCCACATAATGCTTCAGAAGCGCCTCGCAAGGGGTGAATTTCAAAACAGTCCGGTGGACTGTTTTGAAAGAGGGGACGCCTTGCAAGTGAAGGCGTCCCCTATAAATTTATATTTATTTATTCACAGCATGAGGTTTTCACCCCATGCTGTTTTATTTATATCAATCTATTATTTATGTCAATCAGGTTTATCTTTCCTCAATATTGCAGAGATCAACCAGTGTGCTGCCTTCAAGACCATAGCTTGAAAGATTAAGATAGAGATTGCCGACTTCATCTTCACGGAGTAAGAATGCAAGTCTTACCTCTGCACTCTCGCCGGGATTAAGAACCAAGCCGTTCTTGCTGCCCTTATTGCTGTCTGCATATAAGCTGAATGCTGAATTACGTTCACTATCCAGTTTATCCAGATTACAGAGAGAAGAAAAATCTTCAAGTTGATATTCTTCCCATTCAATACGTTCAAGAGTACCGTTAGCAATCGTCATAAGTGACGGGGAAACACAATAATCATCCTGGAAATCAGAGTTATTTGTATAAGTCAGAAGTACAACAAGAATCTTTGAAGCCTCAGAATCACTGCCCTTTTCTTCCCTTATATAATTACCATCGGGCTGTTCAACAACATCAAAATATTCTGTAACAGCATCAATAATCTTTCCGTTTTCATCGGTAAACTCACTGAAATCAATGTCAAGACCGATGCCGTCCGTAGTAAGACCGTTAAAGTTATCAGTGATATATGCGTCATTTACAGATACATTCATAGAACGGACACGGCCATCTCCCAGATCCACTTCATCTACTGTTAGATCACCGATAGAATACAGTGTAAGATCATCACGGGTTATAGAATCAGCGGGTTCCTCTACTACAACTGTTGTAGGTTCAGCATTCTGTTCAATCTCAGACGGTTCAACATATACTTCTCCTCTGTCCTCGTCTGTATCAACAAGTGAGATATTCTCTATGATCTGAGCAAGGTCGTTGTCGTCAAGTGCATCTGAAACATAAAGGAAAACTGCATACTTGCTTCCCTCAAAAGTTATCCATACGTTGCGTCCGAAGAAATTTTCCTCAACTGTACGGAAAAGGCATGAAGTGAATATCTTGACATGTCTGCCGTCAAGGTCATATTCATCCATACTGCCGGTTTTGAAATTCGCATGCGGAAGAAGCTCCTGCTCGGGAGTTATCTTGTAAAGCATGGGGGTAATGCCGCTACCCCAATTTCCATCGTGAATCTTCCAGCCGTCCGGATCAACTGACATTCCCTCCGGAAGCCAGCCGAATTCGTATGTTTTGAATGGCTCATCAGCTTCGGTTGATTCCTCAGCGATTTCAGTCGGTGCTTCAATGATTTCTGTTTCAGCTTCAACAGCAGCCATAGGATCTGTTTCGTCATCAGGAACTTCTACGACAACAGCGTTTTCGTCTGTGCCGGGAACTGTGTTTTTCGGCTCAAGACTGTTCTTGATTACTACTCCGGTAGGAACAGCAACTACTGCAAGTACAGCCGCAGCAACAGCGCCTACGAAAATACGCTCTGATTTGTTATTCATCTTTTTCATAATCATACCCCTTTGTATATTAACTTTCTTCTGTCTGTACTGTTCGGAGAAGCTGTGATACTCACCAGATGAAAAAGCTTCTTCCACTATTCTGTCAAATTCGATTTTGTTCGGTAATTCAGATTTTCCCATCAGATATTTCTCCTTTCATGCCAATAAGGCGTTTTCTGATTCGTTCAAACCGCTTTCTTGCGGCAGTTTCAGTAATTGACAGATCTTCGGCAACCTCTCTCCACGATAGCTCATCACGACACCTCAGCAAGACGATATTGCGGTATTCTTCGCTTATACTCTGCAGCATCCTGTCAAGCTCACGGCTGTTTTCACCGTCTATGACAGATTTTTCCACGCTTGCAGATTTATCCGGAAGCTGCATTGTTTCCTCATTTATCGGAATTTCCGTGATATATGCACGCTGATTTTTCCGATAAAGATTGATTGATGTGCTTTTTATCACCCTGACAATGTAGTTTTTCGTCTTATCGCTTCGTGCATCACCGATACGGTCAAGCCGCCCGATAATACGGATAAAAGCGTCAGAAACTGCATCCTCAGCAAGCTCAGTGCTGTGCAGAACCGCATATGCTATCCTGTACATTGGCTGCTCGTAGATTTCGTAGAGTTGTTTCAGCTTTTCTGTTTCTTTGCTGGTCATGTTGTTATCACCTCTTCTTTGAGACGTCTCACCCAATATAACAGCATTCAGGAAGAAAATGTGACATTATCCCTGTTAGTAGCCGCAAACAGAAGAAAGGGGGGATTTTTAATGTAATCCGGAAAAATCAAAATCCGGAACGTACTCCGCAGATGCAGACGTTTTCTCCTGCATGAAGCCCTTCAATCCGAGTTCATCAGCATGACGGACTACGGAATTATATTCCATTTTCGTGACTCGGCGGCGTAGTTCAGGGCAGTTTTCCGGAACATGATCAAAAGGGGTATACTGGCTCATAAGGCTCAGCAGAGCGTTTTCCGGAGATATATTTTCAGCAATCCAGTCGAGTATCTTCATGGAATCATGCCGGTGTGACGGCAGTACAAGATGACGGATTATCGTTCCACGCACAAGACCGCCCTCGCTGTTGTATGTAAGCTTTCCGACCTGTTCAGTCATTTTCAGAACAGCTTCGGACGCATATCTGAAATAATAAGGTGCATTACTGTATTTAGCAGAGATTTCCGGCGAATAATACTTTATATCCGGCAGATAAACATCAATATATCCATTGAGAAGCTCAATCGTTTCCGGAAGTTCATATCCGCCGCTGTTCCATATCACGGGAATTCCAAGCTGATTTTTCACCATGTCAAGTGCAGAAATTATCTGCGGTGCAAAATGCGTAGGAGTTACAAGCTCGATACTGTCAGCTCCGCTGTCACGAAGTCGCAGAAATATATCGCCAAGCTGATTTACAGTAATGCTTTTTCCCTTTATATCGCTGCTTATTGAATTATTCTGACAAAAGCAGCAGTGAAGTCCGCAGCCTGAAAAAAATACAGTTCCGGCACCGTTTTTATATGATATACAAGGTTCCTCCCACTGGTGGAGACAAGCCTTTGCTCCGAGGATTTCTGCTCCTGTACCGCAATATCCGCTTTTTTCGTATCTGTTTATGCCGCATTCTCTCGGACACAGGCGGCAGCTTTTCAGCAATTCCTCCATTGATATCACCTCTTATACTCATATTATAGTCCTGCTGAAAAAGGATGTCAAGTATAGCATTGCAGTAAAAACACCTGTTGCTATCCGTGCCTGTGGGTTCGGATTGCAACAGGTGTTGTTTTATTTTTCAGGAAAATCACGCATATTGTTTTCATGATGCGATGGCGGAAAATCAGTTTTATTTTCCTGAGGATGTGATTCGTGTGGCAAATGCGGTTCTTCAAGTGGTGCTTCATTCCTGTATGATGGGACCGGATTCGTTTTATTCTCATTCGGAAGCTGCTTCAGAGGAAGATCTTTATTGACATTCCTGTCCGTTTCGGGATCAGCAGGCAAAGGCTTTTGATTGTCAATTACAGGCTTATCTGCGTTTTTGTCAGGAGAAACATAAGGTTTTTCTATTTTGTCTGTCTTTTCGACAGACGGTTCATGATGGATTGTAGTTTTTTCAACGTTTTCAGTATTTTCAGTAGTCGGTTCAGGGGGAACTTTATTTTGTTCCATTCTGTCTGTATTTTCAGGAATTGGCTCAGGCGGAACTATTTTTTGAGGCTTGATTTTATCTGCGGTACTGACATTGACATTCTTGGCAGATAATTCATTCTCTATTTCATCCTTGTATGAAGTATATGTTTTTTCACTGTCGGCTGAAATATAAACATCTACTGTATCTTCGTTTGTGATATAGCCTTCTTCCTTCATAACATCGAGGATATCATTCACGGTATTGACCATATTTTTATCCTTTGTTTTGTAGTGTTCAAGAACCTTTTTTCCATCAGTTGAATTACTTTCCATTCGTATAACCTGTCCCTTGCTGTTGAGTTCAATCTGAATGTTGAAATCAGAGCCGATTGTAAGAACAGAACGTGTTTCAAGATTTTTATGGTAATAATTCAGACCGAGTGCTGATACAAGAGTGATGCAGGCAGCTGCCGCCGCAATTTTAATAAATACTGAACGGCTGATGGGTGATTGTTTTGTATCCTCAGCGAGAATAACCGGCGAGGTGACAGTCTGTCCGACTGAATAATGAAGATTTGCAGCACGGACAAAGCGAGAATCTTCTCCCATGAGAACAGCGTATCCTTCATGACATTCCATAACTGTGTATTTCATGTGTCTTCCCTCCCTGATACATTAACTGAATTTGTTCTGCTAAGTACCTGCATAATATGTCCCCGAAGAATTTCGTAGCCGTTTGTACATATAAGAAGTACGCCTGCGAGATAATCACGGTGTCTTTCAAGAGATTTTCTATCCACAGAAGCACCTTTTGCAAGCTTGGCAAGAGGCACTCTTTTTGAAGCAAGGAATTCATCAAGTAATTCCGGATTACATCTTGCGAAACGTATAGCTGCACTGCACGATGCAATTGAACGATTCTGTTTCGGGGAGCTTTCGGCTATATCGCTCATCGAAAGTCCGAAATCCTCCATCTGTGCAGAAAGCTCTTCTATTTCATGACGCGTAGCGTTGCGAAGCTCGTTTTCCTCGTAATCGTTGTGTTCATCGCTTATTGTATCAAGAAGTCCTGTATGTTCTTCATCTCCGGCGTCAAGAGAAATATTTCCGGTATTTCGTTTTTCCCTGCGATAATGGTCAATAAGACGGTTTCTGATTTGCAGTGCCGCTAGTTTCAGAAAAGAACCTCGCAGTCTAGAGTAATTTCTGATTGCCTCATAGAATGCGAACATTGCGATGCTCAGCTCATCGTCGGTCTGTTCCGGTGATCTTTTAAGAAATTTTGCTGTTTCAGACTTGATAAAAGGCATATAGTCAGCAATGAGTGCATCTGCTTCATGACTATCTTTTTTTGCAAGCTGAACACGCACTGCTATCTGCTGTGCATCGGAACTCATGAAATCCACCTCCATATTATACATAGTTTACGAATGATTTTGTGAGGAATCGGGGTATTAATATAAAAAACATAGGAAAAGTGTTTTTTTCTGCTAAGAATACAAAAAAAACGGCTAAAGTTAATCAGCATTGTTTCAGAATACAAAATTGCACAGCTACCCAATTTTCTGGAAGAAAGGTCCGTAAGCTATAAACATGGACAAAGTCCGTTGCTCCGACAGGAGCAGATCCGTGTATCTGTGGTAATGAAGTTTTTCCGGTGTCGCCGCCGGATACTGCACAGACTTCATCACAGAATATACTGACAAATTTAAAAAAGGAGTAGTTATTATGAACACAAGAAAAAAAATCACATCAGTACTTGCAGCTTTAGCTGTACTTTCAGGTACAACAAGCGTTGTAGCTCTTGCCGGAAGTAATTCGGAAAAGGAAATAGCTGATGATAAGTCTGCTATCGTAGTTGAGTCTGATGAAACTGAAACAGAAGTGGATGAAACAGAAAAGGAAGATACTTCTGAGGAAGTTTCAGATGATTCTGACGATGAGAAAACTGAAGAAGGCACTGAGGATTCTGGTGAGGATGCTGAAAAGCCCGAGAAGCCAGAGAAACCAGAAGCACCTGAGAAGCCTGAACTTCCTGAAAAACCCGAAATTACTGACAAGCCAGAGAAACCAGAAGCACCTGAGAAGCCTGAACTTCCTGAAAAACCCGAAATTACTGACAAGCCAGAGAAACCGGAAGCACCTGAGAAGCCTGAACTTCCTGAGAAGCCTGAACTTCCTGAGAAGCCAGAGAAACCGGAAGCACCTGAGAAGCCTGAAGTTCCCGTGAAACCAGAAGCTCCAATAAAGCCTGAGAAGCCGGAAAGACCTGTAAAGCATGAAAAGCCAGTAAAACCCGGTACTCCCACTGAGTCAGAGGGAGAAACAGAGGAATCAACAGATGTTGAAATAGAGGGATCAACAGAAGCTGTTGAATAAGCTGTGTAAAAATCTTGTAATATCAGAATAAAAACCGTCTGTGTCTAATTTGTTCACAGACGGTTTTTCGTAATATCAGAAACCTGTGGACCTTCTTATCTGATTAGTTATCAGATTCGGGAAGCTGTGGAATTTGATTAAGAATATATTTCTGGATTGCAAGTGCGTCTTTATTTGTGATACCATCGCCGGTATTGCTTACATCAGCGTTTGCAAGTCCGTCCTCTGTCAGCTGATATGTATCCGGATTTCCGAGATACTGGAGTACAAGAACAGCGTCATTAAGAAGAATCTTTCCATCACAATTCGCATCTCCGGGCATATAATTCTTGTTTGCCTCGTTTTTCTTGTAATTAAAATGAATAGTTGCTTTCCCAATGGGGTTGTTGGAGCTTTTTATGGTGATAGCGTTCCATTCTTCCTCCGCACCAGTGTAGTATATATCATTCAGAATGTTGCAGCCTTCAAATGCGCAAGATTCGATATCAGTAATGCTTTCAGGAATTATAATTGAATCTATGTAAGAGCATCCTCGGAATGTGTCTTCTTCAATGCTGACAACGTTATCGGGAATAGTTATTGAAGAAAGTCTGATACAATGCTGAAAGGCAGATTTTCCGATACTTGCAACACTGTCCGGAATCGTTATAGCAGTAAGGCTTTCACAGCTCTGAAAAGCATTTTCACCTATACTTGTAAGGTTTTCAGGTAGTGTTATGGTTTTTAAGCTTTCACAAGCGTGAAATGTATAATTTTCGATACTTGTAATATTGTCCGGAATTGTTATTGAAGTAAGGCTGGTACAGTTAAAAAAGGAATATTCACCGAGTACCGTTACACTGTCGGGAATATTTATTCCACTAAGATTGGTACACATATAAAAAGCGTGATTTCCGATACCTGTAACGCTATCGGGGAGCGTTAATGTTTTCAGACCTTTACATTCCCGGAATGCTTCTTTCTCAATAGTTGTAAGATTGTCTGGAATAGTTACAGAAGCAAGATCGGTGCATTTGTAAAAGGCTTCTTTCCCGATGATCGTGACGCTATTAGGGATTATATAATTATCATTCTTGTTTTTATATGGGAATCTGATGAGTTCTGTCTTGTCCTCGTTAAAGAGTACTCCGTCTGCACTTGAATAATTAATGTTTTCATTGCTAACGCTTATAGATGTCAGGTTTTTACAATCGTTAAATCTGTATTTCCCGATACTTGTAACACCATTATCAATGACAACATTAAATATATCCGCAGCATACATCTCCCACTGGGTATATGCTTCTTCATCCATTATGCCTTCGCCGCTGATTGTAAGACAGCCATTGCTGTCGAACGTCCATGTGACAGCACAGCCTTCGGTACCACATTCACCGGAATCAATTATATCCAGTTTGAAATTGATATCTGCATTTAAAAGACCGTCGTTTCCGGAAGCAATATTTATATTATTCCACTGTATTTTTGTTCCGGAATAACTTATATTCTTTATGTTATTATAATAGAATGCTTCTTTTCCTATTCTGATAACACTTTCAGGTATGGTTAACGAATTAAGATTCCAATTAAAATAGAATGCACCATCTGCAATAGTTCTGACACCTTCGGGAATGATAATATCGCCTTCACAGTATTGAGCGTCAATCAGTATGTCTTTTTCGATAACAAGAGGGGATTCTTTCTTCTTTTCGTTGTACCACTTTGTAGCGGAAAATGCGGAAAACCCTACACTTTCGACATTTTTAGGGATTGTCAGGGAACTGAGATTTTTACAAGAAACAAACGCATGGGTTCCGATATTTTTAACACCGGAAGGTATTTCTATTGAAGTAAGACCAGTACACTCTGCAAATGCATCGTCCTCAATGCTTGTTACGCTTTCCGGAATAGTTACTGAAGTGATTCCGCTGCATTTTTCAAAAGCGTTTTCTTCGATACATCTGATACCATCCGGAATTATTACATCTCCCTCACAATTTTTTCCGTCAATCAGGAGGTTGTTTATAATTACAAGAGGATCCTGTTCTCTTTTTGTATCAAGCCATTTTGTTTTATGAAACGCCATCATTCCGATGCTTTTGACGCTGCTGGGAATTGATATGGAAACAAGAGAGCTGCAAAATGTAAATGCGTAACGTCCGATGTTTGTTACATCGTAAGGGATTTTTATTGAGGTGATACTTTCGCATCCATAAAATGCTGAATCACCGATAGAAGTCACACTATCCGGAATACTTACAGATGTCAGCTTGGTTAATTTATAAAACGCATAATTTCCGATATTTGTAACACCGTCTTTGATTATGATTTTTTTGATTTTTGAAATATAGCTGTACCAGGGAGACTCACCTTCATACCAGTTTTCCATAGCTCCATTGCCGCTTATAGTAAGTGTTCCCTCGTCATTAAGAATCCATGTCAGATTGCTTTTTTCATCACCGCAAACACCTGATGCGACATTGACAGCAGCACTGGCACTGATTACGGGATTTTTAACTGTACCTGCCGGCAGAATACCGGTATTTCCTGCTGTAATTACTGTGGATGCAGTAATAAATGCAATAATCTTTTTGTAATTTTTCATATTTCCCCTCCGTGAAAAATAATATAAATAATTATATCCTTATTTTTATACTATTTCAAGAAAATAAATAAAAAATCAGCGATATGTACATGATTTAATAGATTTTTATGTACATCATATATAACGAAGAAAAATACAGACAGCACCACACTTGTCAAAGACTATTAAATGTGATACAATATATGAAATTGCTAAACAAAAAAGTAGGGAGGAATATAGTATGAAAATTAAAAGTATAATAAGTCTAATTTTTTCGGCAGTGATTGCAGTCAGTGTATGTCCGGATATTCCGGCAGAGACCGTTGTAGAAAGCAGTGAAAAGCTTATTGCTCTTACATTTGATGACGGACCTAATACCTATACAACGCCGAAGGTACTCGATCTTCTGGAGGATTATGATGCCCGTGCTTCTTTCTTCCTGATAGGCAAGAATATAAACAACGACAGTGCAAAGGTAATGAAAAGAGCACACGAAATGGGCTGCGAAATTGACAGCCATTCAAAAACTCATTCTGATATGTCTGCAATGAGTGCAGAGGAAATCAAGGCTGAAATGGCATACGTTGATGAGTATGTTTATTCAGTTATAGGTGAGTATCCGAAGTTCTTCCGTGCACCGTATCTGAATGTGAGCCAGACGATGTATGATTCAATTAATCTTCCGTTCATAACAGGATTCAGCAGCGGAGATTCAAATGCTGAAAAAACTGCTCAGGAGCGTGCAGAGACAGTACTCTCATCTGCGAAGGACGGTGCAATTATCCTTATGCACGATTTCTATGGTAACGATAAAACTGTGGAGGCACTGAAAATAATACTTCCTGAGCTTAAATCGCAGGGATATGAATTCGTGACGCTCAGTGAATTATTTGAACGCAAGGGCGAAACACCTGTGCGGAATTTCTGTTACAGTGAGGTGCAGAGACATATATGCAATGAGTATACATTTTCTGAAAATCTGTTCACTGGCGAGGTTTCCGGAGATAATAAGTGGGAAGGCTGGAAAACTGCAATTCTGTTGAACGATGCTGATCTTGACAGCATTGAATCTGATTTTACAATTGAGGTTTCGTATGATAGCATAGCACCACCGGTTATTGTGCTTCACCGGTGGAAAAGCTCTGAGGACAACCTCTGGCAGGCGGTAAAGCCGGCATATTATAACGGAACTAAGGCGTGCTTCCGAAGTGAAGATATGCAGGCAGTACTTAATTCTTATGGCATGACCTATGCTGATATGAATTATATAATGGTTCGTACAAACTGGACGGAAATGACGATTACTCAGGTAGATCTTCTTGTTATGGATGAGGAGACTTCACTAACCGGTGATGTGAATCTTGACAGAAAATTCAATATTGCCGATCTTGTTGAGCTGCAGAAATGGCTGCTCAGTAATCCGGAATCCGAACTGAAATGCTGGCAGAATGGCGATGTTTGTGCGGACGGCAGATTGGATGCGTTTGATCTTTGTGTAATGAGATCAGAGCTGATAAAGATAATCATGTGATATAAAAAACGCTGTAATCCGTATGGGTACAGCGTTTTCTGATATGTATTCCGTTGGAATTATTGGTACTTGCTTTTTTTTTGAAGATGTAGTATAATAAAATAATAAAGTCAGTATGTAAAAAAATTATAGCTTTTTGATCGAATATACAGAAATGTGGTGATTGGTTTGGAACAGATCGTAAAAAGCAGTAAAAGTACAGAAAATGATAATATATTCTACACAATAGCTATGAGGGGAATGGTTGCGTTTCCGAAGATGGTGCTTCATTTTGATGTCTCACGGGATAAATCCTGTAAGGCAATAGAACACGCTGTCAAAGAGGGAAAAAAACTGTTTCTTGTAACTCAGCATGAAGCTTATGTTGATAGTCCTAAGGCTTCTGATCTTTATAAGGTTGGAGTTGTGGCAGAAATAAAACAGGTTCTCAAAATGCCTGATCATATAATGAAGGTACTTGTGGAAGGCGTTTACAGGGCAAATCTCGTTCGCCTTATTGATGATGGTACCGTTCTTAAAGCGGAAGTAAAGCGTACATCAACATATTCCAGAACAAAGTACGACGAAGTCGAAGCACAGGCACTTGTGCGCTCTGTCAAGGATGTTTTCGAGAGATATTCTTCGTTCTTCCCCAAAATGCCCAAGGAGCTTTTTGTTTCAGTTATGTCACAGGATAATCCTGTGAAGCTTTTTGAAGCAGTAACTTTCAACTGTGCTCTTAATTACAGAGACAAGCAGACGCTTCTGGAAGAATCTAACATAATCAATAAGCTATCAGTACTTTTTGCCTGTCTTACGTCGGAAACTGAGATTCTTGAGCTTGAGAATCTTATCAACGAGCAGACGAAAAACAGCATTGACAAGGGACAGCGAGAGTATTATCTCCGTGAGCAGATGCGTGTGATTCAGGAGCAGCTCGGCGAGGATGACGGCGATGATTCCTTCAATTATATGAATGATATCATGGCACTTAAGATTGACGACAAGAGCCGTGAAAAGCTCATGAAGGAGGCTGACAGACTTGCAAAGCTTCCGGCTGCGTCTCAGGAAGCGTTTGTTATTAAAAATTATCTTGATACCGTTCTTGATCTTCCGTGGGGAGTCTGCTCAAAGGCTAAGCTTTCACTTGAAAAAGCGGAGGCTGTACTTGAAAAGGAACACTACGGACTTAAAAAAGTCAAGGAACGTATTCTGGAGTTTCTGGCAGTTCATATGCTGAATCCGGAGATAAAGGGACAGATAATATGTCTCTCAGGTCCTCCCGGAATCGGAAAGACTTCAATTGCAAAATCAGTTGCGAAGGCAATGGGACGTAAATATGCCCGTGTATCTCTTGGCGGAGTCCGTGACGAAGCTGATATCAGAGGTCACAGAAAGACCTATGTCGGAGCTATGCCGGGACGCATAATTACAGCGATATCACAGGCTGAAACTTCAAATCCGCTGATTCTCTTTGATGAGATAGATAAGCTATGCAGTGATATAAAGGGTGATCCATCATCAGCAATGCTGGAAGTGCTCGACAGCGAACAGAATAATGCTTTCCGAGATCACTACATTGAAGTACCTTTTGATCTGAGCAAGGCGGTATTCCTTACAACAGCGAACGATGTTTCAAGAATTCCGGCACCTCTCCTTGACAGAATGGAGATAATAGAGCTTCCGAGCTATACAGCAGAGGAAAAATATCACATTACAAAGGAACATCTGATTCCCAAGCAGCTCAAAGAGCACGGTCTTAAAGCTTCACAGCTGAAAATAGCTGATGAGGCAATAAACGATATCATTCATTTCTACACAAAGGAAGCCGGTGTGCGTAATCTTGAACGCAAGATAGCTTCTATCTGCCGCAAATCTGCTAAAAAGATCGCTGCCGGTGAAGCGAAGCGTATATCCGTCAAGTCAAAGGATCTTAAAAATCTCCTTGGTATCCGCAGATATACGGAAGATCTTGCTCTTAAAGAAAACAAGGCAGGAATCGTCAACGGACTTGCATGGACATCTGTCGGCGGAGTGATCATGCCGCTTGAAGTACTTGTTCTCAAGGGAACAGGTAAGGTCGAGGTGACTGGCTCACTCGGCGACGTTATGAAGGAAAGTGCAAAGATTGCTGTAAGCTACGTCCGCAGCGTTGCAGAAAAATACGGCATAAATCCCGATTTTTACAAGGAAAATGATATACATATCCATGCTCCTGAGGGAGCTGTTCCTAAGGATGGTCCGTCAGCCGGCGTAACTATGACAACAGCTCTTGTTTCGGCACTGTCAGGACTTGAAGTACGTGCAGATGTTGCAATGACTGGAGAAATCACGCTTCACGGCAAGGTTCTGCCTATCGGCGGACTCCGTGAAAAGACAATGGCTGCATATAAGGCAGGAATCAATACAGTTGTTATTCCGGAGGCTAACAGAGCTGATCTGGAAGAAGTTGACGATGCCGTAAAGGAATCACTGAACTTTGTTTTTGCGGAAAATCTCAGTGATGTACTTGAAACTGCACTGATAAAGAAGTAAGGAGGAATGACGGTGAAGCTGAATTACAACAAGGCGGAATTCACCGCCTCATACGGAAAATTTTCTCAGATACCTCCATCGGAACGTATAGAAATAGCATTTGCTGGTCACTCGAATGTGGGTAAATCCACGCTCATCAATAAGCTTTTCAACCGGAGAAATCTGGCAAGAGTCAGCTCAGTTCCGGGAAAGACAGCTACTATAAATTTCTACGGACTGGATAATATCTACTTCGTTGACCTTCCGGGTTACGGCTACGCAAAGGTGGCAAAATCCGAGAAAGAACGCTGGTCCGGACTTATCGGCGGATATCTCGGAAGCGATCGTGACATACGGCTCGTTTTCATGCTGGTGGATATGCGTCATGCTCCCACAAAGGATGACGTGCAGATGATAAATTACCTGATAGATACAGAAATGCCCTTTGTACTGGTGCTTACTAAGGCTGACAAGCTGAAAAAGACAGAGCGTGAAAAGCGTATGGAGGCTTTCAAGGATGAGATACCATGCTTTGAGGATATGCACGTTATTCCTTTTTCTTCAATGACATTTGAAGGTGTAGAGGAAATGAGAAGCATCGTTGAGGATGTTGTTTCCGACGACGATGAAACAGAAGAATAATACATAATGTATATATAAAGGTTGTGAAAAAATGTTTATATCAGATAATCTCAGCATAAATGAGAATGGAAATCTTACAATCGGCGGCGTTGATACGACTGTTCTTGCCGAGCAGTACGGAACTCCGCTTTATGTGTTCGATGAAAATAAGATCAGGGAATCATGCCGCCGCTTCAAGGAGAGTATGGATCGCTGCTATGGCGGAAACGGAATGGTCTGCTATGCAAGCAAAGCTTTTTCGTGCATGGAAATGTGTCGTGTCATAAAGGACGAAGGACTTGGACTTGACGTTGTTTCCGGCGGTGAGCTTTATACCGCACTCAGTGCCGGCTTTGATTCTGCAAAGATTGGTTTTCATGGCAACAACAAGACTGATGAAGAACTGAAATATGCAGTTTCTTCTGATGTTGGACACATCATCGTGGATAACTTCGGTGAGCTTGAACGTCTGGAAAAAATTGCTGGAGAGCTTGGGAAAAAGCCGCATATCATGTTCCGTATCAAGCCGGGCATTGATGCTCATACACATGACTTTGTAAAGACAGGACAGATCGACAGCAAGTTCGGTTTTGCTCTTGAAACAGGGGAGGCATTCGAGGCAGTAAAGGAAGCACTGAATTGTGAAAATCTCGATTTCATGGGCGTACACTGCCATATAGGTTCCCAGATTTTTGATATAGATCCTTTTGAAGAAGCAGCCCGTGTTATGGTGGAATTTATAGCAAAGATAAAAAATGAACTGAATCATGAGGTCAGAGAGCTTAATCTTGGCGGTGGATTCGGCATAAGATATCTTAACAGCGACGATCCCGCACCGTATGAGACATATATGGAAAGAATCTCAAAGGTAGTAAAATCTGCCTGCGAGGAACATGGCGTCAATCAGCCTGCTATCCTCATCGAGCCGGGACGCTCAATTGCAGCTCCTGCCGGAATTACGCTCTATACAGTTGGTGCAAGGAAGGAAATACCAGGAATCAGGACTTATGTTTCTGTTGACGGCGGAATGTGTGACAATCCACGCTATATCCTTTATCAGAGCGAGTATGAAGCTGTTGTTGCAAACAAGGCTTCACAGGAGCGTGACGAGAATGTCACAATTGCCGGAAAATGCTGCGAAAGCGGTGATCTTATCGGCGAAAATATGCCGCTCCAGCATGCAGAATCAGGGGATATAATTGCTGTTCTTGCAACGGGAGCATACAATTATTCCATGTCCTCAAACTATAACCGTATTCCGAAGCCGGCAGTTGTTTTCGTGAAAGACGGAGAATCAAGAATCGTTGTAAAAAGAGAAACTTTTGAGGATATTATCCGCAACGACGTGTAAAAAATATCAGTAAAACAGTCCTGAGAAATCGGGACTGTTTCTTTTAGCTAACAATTATTGATTATCCACAGATATTTTGGATTGTTTATTTGTTGACAAAGACCTTAAAATGTAGTAAAATATATATGTATAATTATTTTTGAAAGGAATGATTTCAATGGGTTTAACCTTAACAGAAAAAATTCTCAGAGCACATCTCGTTGACGGCGAGTATGTGAAAGGACAGGAAATCGGAATCCGTATTGACCAGACTCTTACACAGGACGCTACTGGTACTATGGCTTATCTTGAATTTGAGGCTATCGGTGTTCCTCGTGTAAAGACAGAACGTTCTGTTGCATACATAGATCACAACACACTTCAGAATGGCTTTGAAAATGCTGATGATCACAGATTTATCGGAAGCGTTGCCAAGAAGCATGGTATATATTTCTCACGTCCCGGAAATGGTATCTGCCATCAGGTTCACCTTGAGCGTTTCGGTATTCCCGGAAAGACTCTCATCGGATCTGACAGCCATACTCCCACAGGCGGCGGTATCGGTATGATTGCTATCGGTGCAGGCGGACTTGACGTTGCTGTTGCAATGGGCGGCGGTGCATACTACATTACCTGTCCGAAGGTTGTTAAGGTAGAGCTTACAGGAAAGCTTCGTCCATGGGTTGCTGCAAAGGATGTTATCCTTGAGGTTCTCAGAAGAATGTCCGTAAAGGGCGGCGTAGGCAAGGTAATTGAGTATGTCGGTGAAGGTGTAAAGACACTTTCAGTTCCTGAGCGTGCTACTATCACAAACATGGGTGCAGAGCTTGGCGCTACAACATCTGTATTCCCTTCAGACGAGATCACAAAGCAGTTCCTTAAGGCTCAGTGCCGTGAAGAAGTATGGACTCCTCTTGCAGCTGACGAGGATGCAGTTTACGACGAAGAACTTACAATCAACCTCAGCGAACTTGTTCCGCTTGCTGCTTGTCCTCATTCTCCTGACAACGTAAAGAGCGTTGAGGAAATCGGAAAGCTCAAGGTGGATCAGGTATGTATCGGTTCATGTACAAACTCATCACTTCTTGATATGCTCAAGGTTGCACACATTCTCAAGGGCAAGACGGTAGATCCCAGCGTTTCACTTTCAATTGCTCCTGGCTCTAAGCAGGTTCTCAATATGCTCGCACAGAACGGTGCATTATCAGATCTTATCGAAGCCGGCGCAAGAATCCTTGAAAGTGCTTGCGGTCCTTGTATCGGTATGGGACAGTCACCTAACTCAAAGGGTATCTCGCTCCGTACATTCAACAGAAACTTTGAAGGACGTTCTGGCACTAAGGACGGACAGATCTACCTTCTTTCTCCTGAAATGGCAGCAGCATCTGCTCTCACAGGTTATCTGACAGATCCCAGAGAGCTTGGTGATATGCCTGAGTTTAAGCTTCCCGAGATCTTTGCAATCAATGACAATATGGTTGTTCCTCCGGCTGATGAAGCTGATATGGACAGCGTTGAGATCCTCAGAGGACCAAACATCCAGCCGTATCCTGCAACAGCTCCTCTCATGGAGACAATTGACGCTCCTGTATCACTGAAGGTTGGCGACAACATCACAACTGACCACATCATGCCTGCCGGTGCAAAGATTCTTCCTCTCCGTTCAAACGTTCCGAAGATTTCTCAGTACTGCTTTGCTGTATGTGATGAGGAATTCCCTGAGAGAGCAAAGTCTCTCGGCAAGAGCATCATCGTTGGAGGTTCAAACTACGGTCAGGGTTCATCAAGAGAGCATGCAGCACTCGCACCTCTTTACCTTGGCGTAAAGGCAGTTCTTGTTAAGTCATTCGCAAGAATCCACAGAGCTAACCTCGTAAATGCCGGAATCCTTCCTCTTACATTCGTTAACGAGGCTGACTATGACAATATCGCACAGGGCGACGAGCTTGTTCTTGCAGACGTAAGAAAGGCAGTAGAGGACGGAAAGTCTGAGCTTGTTGTAGTAAACAAGACAAACGGCAAGGAAATTCCTGTTCTTTGCGAACTTACAGGCAGAACAAAGGATATCATGCTTGCTGGCGGACTCCTTGACTACACAAGAGAGTCGATGAAATAATGCAGATAAATCTGACAGCAATGCTCTCCGCAGAAAAATCTGCGGAGGGTATGCTCAGACTAATGATATTCATGATAGGTCTGGTTGCGGTTTTCTGGGGTATCAATATCTTCAGACACATAAAAAACGGCAGCTGGACGAAATTCCAGAAGGCTGCGGATATCATCGGCATGATAATAATGATTGTTCTGATGATAATGCTGCTTGCGGTGATGATATGAAATTAAAAGGACGCACATTATACTTTCCGGGTGCGCTGTATAGTATTGCGTTCTGTCTGCCTGTAATAGTGCTTCTTGTATTTCTTCTGTCGAAGTTTTACACGATAGAAGGCAGAGGAGATCCAATAGGTATAGTAATTGCGGCTGTATTTATCGTACTATATCTGGTTTTTCTTAAACCTGCCGGAAAGCTGTTTGATTTCACTGAGAAAAAATTTATGTGCTGCGGTGATGAGAAAAAAGCACACAGGAAAGCAGTTCTGACGGAAATTATTGTGTTTTCTGCATTTCTGATAATGAATATTTTTCTTATAATGACACTTATTTAGATTGCATTTAAATATTGAATTGGAGGTAAATGACAATGGATAAAATAATTATGAAAACTCCGCTTGTCGAAATGGACGGCGATGAGATGACCAGAATCCTCTGGAAGTGGATCAAGGAAACTCTTCTTGAGCCCTATGTTGAGCTTAATACAGAGTACTACGATCTCGGTCTTGCTTACAGAGAGGAAACAAAGGATCAGGTAACTATTGATTCCGCAGAGGCTACAAAGAAGTACGGTGTTGCAGTAAAGTGTGCTACAATCACACCTAACGCTGCAAGAATGCCTGAGTACAACCTCACACAGATGTGGAAATCTCCTAATGGAACAATCCGTGCTGCACTCGACGGAACAGTTTTCCGTACACCTATCATCGTAAAGGGAATCGAGCCTTACATTCCCACATGGACAAAGCCTATCACAATTGCACGTCATGCTTACGGCGATGTATACAAGAATACTGAAATGCAGGTTAAGAAGGGTTCAAAGGCTGAACTCGTTGTAACAGACGAAAATGGCAATGAAACTCGTGAGCTTATCCATGATTTCGGAAAGTGCGATGGTATCATTCAGGGACTTCACAACCTCAATGATTCAATTGCTGGTTTTGCAAGAGCTTGTCTCAACTACGGTCTTGACCTCAAGCAGGATGTATGGTTTGCTTCAAAGGATACAATTTCCAAGAAGTACGATCACCGCTTCAAGGATATCTTTGCTGAGATCTACGAGAACGAGTACAAGGAAAGATACGAAGCTGCCGGAATCGAGTATTTCTACACACTCATCGATGACGCTGTTGCTCGTGTAATCCGTTCAAATGGCGGATATATCTGGGCGTGCAAGAACTACGACGGCGACGTAATGTCCGACATGGTATCAACTGCATACGGCTCACTTGCTATGATGACATCTGTTCTGGTATCTCCCGACGGAATCTATGAGTACGAAGCAGCTCACGGTACAGTTCAGCGTCATTACTATAAGTATCTCAAGGGCGAGGAAACATCCACAAACTCTGTTGCAACTATCTTTGCATGGAGCGGTGCTCTCCGCAAGAGAGGTGAGCTTGACGGAACTCAGGATCTCTGCGATTTTGCTGACAAGCTTGAAAAGGCTACTATACAGACAATCGAGGAAGGCGTTATGACAGGCGACCTTTACCTCATTTCCAAGCTTGAAAACAAGAAAAAGGTTGATTCAAAGACATTCCTTGATGAAATCAGAGTAAGACTTGACGGTCTTATGAACGCTTAATAAAACGAATCCGGATTTGCAGGGGGCTTAAAGCCCCCCGCTGATTTCGGGGATGGTATGTTTGTATAAAAATGCAACGGATAAAAGCGTGAATCAGTAGAATACGCTGCATTTTTATGTATATACACCATGAGTAAGCAGTACTATGAATTGTGATGCTTACTCCACGCACTAACAAGAGAAGAGGAACATATAAATGGCAAAAAGCTCAATATCAAATTCGGTTATCAGAAGGCTTCCAAGATATTACAGATTTTTAAAGGATCTGGAAAATAACGGATATGTCCGCATTTCATCACGGGAACTCTCAGAGAAAATGGGGCTGACGGCTTCCCAGATCAGACAGGATTTCAACTGCTTCGGAGGCTTTGGACAGCAGGGATACGGCTATAAGGTCAGTGATCTCAAGGAAGGAATAAAAAAGATTCTCGGACTTGACAGGCTCAATCCCATAATCCTTATCGGTGCCGGAAATTTAGGCTGTGCCATAGCGGCACACATAGATTTCAGAAGCAAAGGCTTTGAGCTTATCGGTATTTTTGATGCCGATGAGAGCAAGCATGGACAGGAAATAGGAGGTCTGACCATTCAGGATGCAGCCGGAATTGAAAAATTCTGTTCTGAAAACAAGCCGTCTGCAGCTGTTCTTTGTATTCCGAAGACGGCAGCGGAGAAAACCGTGGACAGACTTATAAACTGCGGAATAAAGGCTTTCTGGAATTTTACGCATTACGATCTTTTCATGGATCACGAGGGGATTGCTGTTGAAAACGTACATCTCGGAGACAGTCTGACAACTCTATCATATAGAATAAATTCAGGAGTGAATGACAGACGTATCTGATCTGAAAAAATTTATAATGCGTCATTCTGACGATGTGATTAAGAAAACAGATAAAAAAGGTGGTAATTTACTTGGATTATCGTATTGAACATGACTCAATGGGCGAAGTAAAGGTGCCCGCTGATAAATACTGGGCTGCTCAGACTGAAAGAAGCCATGAGAATTTCCTGATTGGCGTCGGCATTGAGACAATGCCCCGTGAGATCACTCATGCATTCGGAATTCTCAAAAAAGCGGCTGCAATTGCTAATAACGCTCTAAAACCTGAAAAAATGACAGCTGAAAAGCTTTCTGCAATTTCGCAGGCTTGTGACGAGGTTATCAGCGGAGTACTCAATGATCATTTTCCTCTTGTAGTATGGCAGACAGGAAGCGGAACACAGTCAAACATGAATGCCAACGAAGTTATAGCAAACCGTGGAAATGAAATTGCCGGAACAAAGCTGCTTCATCCCAACGATGATATAAATATGAGTCAGTCTTCAAACGATACATTTCCGACGGCTATGCACATTGCCGCAGTAATTGCCATTGAGGATAAGCTGATTCCTGCTGTTGATACTCTCATTGCAACCTTTAAACGCCTTGAGGAGGAAAATGAAGGTATAGTCAAGAGCGGAAGAACTCATCTTCAGGATGCTACTCCGATCAAGTTCTCACAGGAGATAAGCGGCTGGAGAACATCCCTTGAAAAGGACAGAAAGATGATACTTGCTTCATGCGAGGAGCTTAAAGAGCTTGCTCTCGGCGGAACAGCCGTTGGTACAGGACTCAATGCTCCGGCTGGATTCGCAGAAAAATCTGCTAAAGCAATAAGCGGACTTACCGGTAAGAATTTTGTAACTGCTTCTAATAAATTTCATTCACTGACCTCCAAGGACGAGATCGTATTTGCTCATGGAGCACTGAAGGCTCTTGCAGCTGATATGATGAAGATAGCCAACGATGTGAGATGGCTTGCTTCCGGTCCGAGAGATGGTCTCGGAGAGATATTTATTCCCGAAAACGAGCCGGGTTCCTCTATCATGCCCGGAAAGGTAAATCCTACCCAGTGCGAGCAGGTAACAATGGTCGCTGTACAGGTAATGGGAAATGACGTTGCTGTGGGAATGGCAGCTTCTCAGGGAAATTTCGAGCTTAATGTATTCATGCCTGTGTGTGCATATAACTTCCTTCAGTCTGCAAGACTGTTGGCAGAATCAATAATTTCTTTTGACAAGAACTGTGCTGTGGGAATCAAGGCAAACAAGGAGAAAATGCACCATAATCTGCATAATTCCCTTATGCTTGTAACAGCACTCAATCCATATATCGGATACGAGAACGCAGCAAAGACTGCAAAAAAAGCCTTCAAGGACAATATTTCGCTCAAGGAAGCCTGCGTGGAGCTGGGATTTCTCACAGCCGAGAGGTTTGACGAGGTTTTCCATCCGGAACAGATGGTTTAAGGCTTCAGCAGAAAGGAAAGTGCTATGGAAACATTTACATACTATCCCGGATGTACTCTGAGAACCAAAGCTAAGGAGCTTGACAGATACGCAAGAGCATCTGCTGAAGCTCTGGGAATATGTCTCGAAGAGCCTGCTGAATGGCAGTGCTGCGGAGGTGCTTATACAATTGCTGCCAATGAGCCGGCAACAAAGCTTTCGGCGGTGAGAACCCTTAATGCAGCAAAGGAACTCGGCAGACCTCTTATAACCGTATGTTCTGCCTGTCATAATGTTATAAAACAGACAAATTACGATATTTCCCGTAATGAAGCAATGCAGACAAAGGTGAATAACTATCTTGGCCTTGAAGTTCCGTACAGGGGCGAAACAAAGATATACCACTATCTGGAGATGCTTCGTGATGTTGTGGGATTCGATAAGCTTGCGGATAAAGTTGTAAATCCTCTGACAGGAAAGAAAATTGCTGCATATTATGGCTGTCTGCTTCTTCGTCCTTCCAAGGCAATGGCAATGGATAATCCGGAGAATCCCACTATAATGGAGGATTTCATTAGTGCAGTCGGCGGAACTCCCGTGATCTGGGCACAGAGAAATGAGTGCTGCGGTGGATATATCACCATGGAGGATAAGTCTCAGGCTGCAAAGAGAAGCAATGCGGTAATGAATAATGCTGAGGACATGGGTGCAGAAATGATAATTACTGCGTGTCCGCTGTGTCTTTACAATCTTGAAAAGAATTCTGATTCAGAACTTCCGGTATTTTATTTTACAGAGCTTTTAGCTGAAGCTCTCGGCGTAAAGGAGGCAGCGGACAATGAATAATTCCCTTAAAGACTGGGTGGATATAACATCCGGAGTAAATGTCCGCAAGTGTATGAGATGCGGAAAATGTTCAGCAACCTGTCCTTCCTACGATGAAATGGAATATCATCCCCACCAGTTTGTATATATGGTGGAAAAAGGCGATATAGAGCCTCTTATGAAATCTGATTCCCTGTACAGATGCCTGACCTGCTTTGCCTGTATTGAACGCTGCCCCCGAAATGTGGAGCCGGCTAAGGTCGTTGAAGCAGTACGTCTTGCGGCTGTCAGAAAACAGGGGAATAATCATCTGATTCCGGACCAGATTCCGGCAATGCTTGATGACGCTCTCCCGCAGCAGGCTATCGTTATGGCATTCAGGAAGTATACAAAGTAAGGAGGAGATAATATGCAGAGAATAGGAGTTTTTGTCTGCCACTGCGGTACAAATATTGCTGCAACGGTGGATGTAAAAGCAGTTGCAGAAGCTCTCGGACATGAACCGGGCGTTGTAATATCTCAGGATTATCAGTATATGTGTTCTGAATCCGGACAGTATCTCATCAAGGACGCTGTAAAGGAGCATTCTCTTACCGGAATCGTAGTATGTTCATGTTCTCCCAGAATGCACGAAAATACCTTCAGAAAGGCTGCAGCTGCGGCTGGACTCAATCCGTATCTTGTTGAAATTGCGAATATCCGTGAGCAGTGTTCATGGATACACAAGGAAATCGCAACAGCAACAGAAAAGGCAATAATTCTCGGAAGAGCCGCTGTTGCAAAGGTTCATCTCAATGCACCCCTTACTGCCGGAGAAAGTCCAGTCGTAAAGCGTGCGCTGGTTATCGGCGGAGGAATTGCCGGAATCCAGACTGCACTTGATATTGCAGAAGCCGGCTTTGAAGTTGATATTGTTGAAAAAGAGCCTACCATCGGCGGAAAGATGGCACAGATAGACAAGACCTTCCCGACGCTTGACTGTGCCGCTTGTATTCTCACTCCCAAGATGGTTGAGTGCGCTCAGAACGATAAGATAACGATTCATTCATTCAGCGAAATTGCCGATGTCAAGGGATTTGTCGGTAATTTCACAGTTACAATAAAGAAGAAGGCCAGATTCGTTGACGAAACAAAGTGTACCGGCTGCGGACTTTGTACTGAAAAGTGTCCGATGAAGAAGGTTCCGAATGAATTCAACATGGGACTCGACAACAGAACTGCCGTATACATTCCTTTTGCACAGGCTGTTCCGAAGGTAGCGGCAATTGATCCGGATTACTGCCTTATGCTGAAAAACGGCAAATGCGGAGTCTGTTCAAAGGTGTGCTCAGTGGGGGCTATCGACTATAAGCAGACAGATAAGTTCGTTGAGGAAAAGTACGGTGCTATCGTAGTAGCTACCGGCTTCAATCCCATTAAAATAGACAAGTATGAGGAATTTGCGTATAATCAGAGTCCTGATGTTGTAACATCACTGGAACTTGAGCGTCTCATGAACGCCGCTGGTCCGAATGGAGGAACCCTGCTTCGTCCTTCTGATAAGAAGCATCCGCACACTATTGTTTTTGTACAGTGCGTAGGTTCAAGATGTGACGATGAAAATGGCAAACCCTATTGTTCAAAAATATGCTGTATGTATACAGCGAAGCACGCAATGCTTATCCGTGAGAAATATCCTGATACAGAGGTTTATGTATTCTATATAGACGTGAGAACTCCCGGAAAGAACTTTGATGAATTCTATCGCCGTGCTGTTGAACAGTACGGAGTACATTACATCAAGGGCATGGTAGGAAAGGTTACGCCGAAATCAGACGGAAAGCTTGATGTTCAGGCAGCAGATCTTCTTGCAAATGAACAGCTTCATATCGACGCAGATATGGTAGTTCTTGCGGCGGCTATCGAGCCGGATAAGAGTGCACGTCCTCTTGCGACAATGCTCACCACACAGATGGATACAAACGATTTCTTTACAGAGGCACATCCAAAGCTTCGTCCTGTTGAATCTGCAACAGCTGGAATCTTCCTTTCCGGAGCCTGTCAGGGACCAAAGGATATCCCCGAAACTGTAGCTCAGGCAAGTGCCGCAGCTGCAAAGGCTATCGGACTTCTCTGCAAGAACAGCATCACCTGTAATCCGTGTGTTGCAAGCTCAGACGAACTTATGTGCAACGGCTGTTCATCATGTGAAAAGGTATGTCCTTACGGAGCTATTACATATATTGACAAGGAATTCAGAATGCCCGACAAGACTACACGGATACGCCGTGTGGCAAGTGTTAATCCTGCCGTTTGTCAGGGCTGCGGAGCCTGTACGGTTGCCTGTCCTTCCGGAGCAATGGATCTCAGCGGATTCTCAAACAGTCAGATAATGGCGGAGGTAGACGCAATATGCAAGTAAATAACAATAATGAATTTCAGCCCCTTATCGTTGCCTTCTGCTGTAACTGGTGTTCCTATGCAGGAGCCGATCTTTCGGGCACAAACAGACTTAATTATCCCACGAATGTCAAGATCATCCGTGTTCCCTGTTCATGCAGAGTGAACCCGATGTTCATACTTCGTGCGTTTCAGAGAGGAGCAGACGGAGTTATCCTCTGCGGATGTCATCCCGGAGACTGCCACTATACATCCGGAAATTACTTCACACGCCGCAGAATGACGCTTCTTTTCAGTATGCTTGATTTTCTCGGCATAGAGCGTGACAGAACCCGTGTTGAATGGGTATCTGCTGCGGAAGGAGCTAAATTCGCTGCCACAATGAATGAATTTACCGAAGCGGTCAGAAAGCTTGGCCCTAACCGGAGACTGGAGGATCTGAGATGCAGGAAGCAATGATAAAAAGAGCAAAGGAACTCCTTGCTGACGGCACTGTTGATCGTGTCATGGGCTGGAAAAAGGGCGAATTTTCCTACGATCACACTCCGGCTGTATTTACATCGGCTCAGGAGCTTGATGAAAATTTTGTCTGCGATGATTTTACATCTGCAAATCTTTCAAAGTATCTGGTAAAGGAAACTGTCAGGGACGGAAAGATTCTTGCTTTTCTCAAGCCATGCGATACATACAGCTTCAATCAGCTTGTGAAGGAATACCGCATTGACCGTGAAAAGGTTTATGTTATAGGAATTCCCGGCGGTCCCAAGCTTGATATCGAAAAGATAAGAGCAAAGGGAATCACAGGAATCCTCAATATAAGGAATGAAAATTATACACTGAAGATAGAGACGATATACGGCGTATCTGAAATGCCTTTTTATGAAGCGATAGGTGTGAAATGCGAGAGCTGCAAGAGTAAAAAGCACGTTGTTTATGATGAACTCATCGGCGAGGACGGCGAAGTTCTTGACTCAAACCGCTTTGATATGGTTGAAAAGCTGGAGAATATGACATCTCAGGAACGTTACGATTTCTGGCGCAGCGAGCTTTCAAAGTGCATCCGCTGTAATGCGTGCCGTACTGTTTGTCCGGCTTGTACCTGCGAAAAGTGCGTGTTTGAAAATCCTGATTCCGGAATTGAAAACAAGGCTGCCGCTGACAGTTTTGAGGAGAATATGTTCCATATTATCCGTGCATTCCACGTTGCCGGACGCTGCACCGACTGCGGAGAATGTTCAAGAGTATGTCCGGAAAATATTCCGCTTCATCTGCTCAACCGCAAGTTTATCAAGGATATAAATTCTCTTTACGGTACATATCAGGCTGGAGAAAACACAACTGATAAGGCACCGCTCAATGAATATAAAATGGATGACTGTGAAGCAAGCATCGTTCATGAAAGGGGTGCAGAGTAATGCTCAGAAAAATTACGGCTGCAAAGCTTGACCAGCTTTTTGAAGCAATTTCTGGAAAGCAGACTCTTTACATTCCCACAGACCGTGAGGACGGAGCTGCTGAATTCAGAAAATACGAAAGCGGCATGAAGCTCAGCAATGCCCTAAATACTGTCCGCAGTGCAAAGGATTTCTTTTTCCCGCAGACGGAAAATCTTGTTGCCTTTAAAATGGAAGGCAAGAAAATCGAAGTAAAGGATATCAGAAAAGAGTGCGAAGATTTTGTGATTTTCGGAGTCAGGGCGTGTGATGCACGCAGCTTTGATATTCTTGATAAGGTGTATCTTGTAGATCCTGTTGACAGCTTCTACAAGAACCGCCGCGATCACGGAACAGTTGTGACAATGGCGTGTACTCGTCCGGCTGAGACCTGTTTCTGTACGGCATTCGGAATCAATCCCACAATGCCTGGCGGCGATGTTACAGCATTTCCGGTTGGTGACGGATTCTTCTTCATGGCAAATACAGAAAAGGGCGAGAAGTTCCTTGCAGATATAGATGATCTTCTTGAGGACGGCGATCTTTCACGTCTTGCTGATGTTCAGGAAAATACAAGAAATATCCTGAAAAAGCTTCCGCTTGCCAATCTTTCTACTGATTCATTCGGCGGAGACAAACTTAATGAGCTTTTCAATTCTGACAAGTGGGCAGGACTTTCCGAGAGCTGCATTGGCTGCGGAACCTGTACATTTGTATGTCCTACTTGTCAGTGCTACGATATAAAGGATTTCAACACCGGCGACGGCATTGTACGTTTCCGCTGCTGGGATTCATGTATGTACTCCGATTTCACTCAGATGGCTCACGGAAATCCGAGAGTTTCTCAGCTTGAACGCTTCCGCCAGCGCTTTATGCACAAGCTTGTATACATTCCTGCAAACAATAACGGGGAATTCGGCTGTGTAGGCTGTGGACGCTGCCTGCAGAAATGTCCGATTTCCATGAATATCGTTAAAGTCATGAAAGCATTGGAGGTCAAGTGATGAATACAAATGATACCCTGATACCGCTTCTTGGTATTGTTACCGATATACGTCAGGATACTCCGGATGTAAAAACATTCAGGGTAGTTGCACCGGAGGGCGGAAAGGTTTTCGAGCATATGCCCGGACAGTGTGCAATGCTTTCTATTCCCGGAGTAGGCGAAGCGATGTTCTCTATAACATCCTCCCCGACAAATACTGAATTCATGGAATTCAGCATCAAGAAGTGCGGATGCCTTACAAACTGGCTTCATCAGATGGATGTCGGACAGATGATAACTATCAGAGGTCCGTACGGCAATGCATTTCCTGTTGAAACTGAACTCAAAGGCAAAAATCTGCTGTTTGTTGCCGGAGGAATCGGACTTGCTCCGCTTCGCTCAGTTATCAATTATGTAAGGGATAACCGCAGCAATTACGGAAATGTACGTATCGTCTATGGCTCACGTTCAAAGAATGATCTTGTTGATTATCAGGAAATCATTGATGAATGGATGAAAGACGAGGGAATTGAAGTTAATCTTACTATTGACAATCCTCAGGAGGGCTGGGACGGCCATGTCGGATTTGTCCCGGATTATGTGAAGGAGCTTAATCCTTCCACAGACAGCACAGTGCTTGTCTGCGGACCTCCGGTCATGATAAAGTTTACTCTTGCCGGACTTAAAGAGCTTGGCTTTGAGGAAACTCAGGTATACACCACAATGGAACTTCGTATGAAGTGCGGTGTAGGAAAGTGCGGACGCTGTAATATCGGTGATAAGTATGTATGCAAGGATGGTCCGGTATTCAGATATGACGAGCTGAGCGAACTGCCTGACGAATATTGATATAAGGAGTGATGTCATGGAAAACAAGGTAAATGTATTCCTGTTCGGCAAGAAATATCAGGTGCCGGCAGGACTTACGATAATGACAGCTATGGAATATGCCGGTTATGAGCTGGTAAGAGGTTGCGGATGTAGAAACGGTTTCTGCGGAGCGTGTGCTACAATTTACAGAATCAAGGATAAACAGGAGCTTCATGCGTGTCTTGCTTGTCAGACTGAGGTTCAGGAGGGAATGTACGTTGCAACACTGCCTTTCTTCCCGCTTGTAAAGAAAATCTACGATATCAATGAGATAAAGCCAACAGAGCAGATAATGATGCAGCTTTACCCCGAGATCTACTGCTGTATCGGCTGTAATGCCTGTACAAAGGTTTGTACACAGGAGCTCAGTGTTATGCAGTATATTGCTCATGCACAGAGAGGAGAGTATGATAAATGTGCGGAACTTAGCTTCGACTGCGTAATGTGCGGAGTCTGCTCATCAAGATGTCCGGCTGGAATTTCTCATCCGCAGGTAGCTATGCTTGCAAGACGTCTTAACGGTAAATATATTGCTCCCGACTGTGCTCACCTTGACGAGCGTGTCAAGGAGATCAACGACGGAATGTACAATGAACTTATTGAAAAGCTCATGCAGAAGCCTGTTGAGGAGCTTAAAGAGCTTTACAATACCCGTGAGATCGAGAAGTAAGGAGGAGCTGAGCTATGTATAAAATCGAAAAGCTTAACGAGCTTGCAAAGATCGTTGCTGAAAAGAGAGTTGAAAATGCTTCTCTTGAACCGAGAAGAATGACAGCTGAGGAAAAGGATTTACTGCTGGCAGAGTTCCATCCCGACTATAAGCAGAACGAATTTACCGTGCTTTCTGCCGGCGTTAATAAAGGCGATAAGGTTCCTACACAGCTTGCGGAGCTTCTTCAGGGAAAGAGTCGCATAAGCAGTAAGGATGTAGATCTTTCTGCCCCTGATTACGATACAGACGTACTTATCATCGGCGGCGGCGGTGCCGGAGCATCAGCTGCAATCGAGGCAGATCAGGCTGGAGTAAAAGCCATGATCGTAACAAAGCTTCGTATCGGCGACGCAAATACAATGATGGCTGAGGGTGGAATTCAGGCTGCTGACAAGCCTAACGATTCACCGGCAATTCACTATCTTGACGCATTCGGCGGCGGACATTTTGCTGCAAAGCCTGAGCTTGTAAATACACTTGTATCGAAGGCACCTGAAGCTATCAAGTGGCTCAACGATCTTGGCGTTGAGTTCGATAAGGAAGCAGACGGAACAATGATAACAACTCACGGCGGTGGTACATCCAGAAAGAGAATGCACGCTGCCAAAGACTATACCGGTGCTGAGATAATGAGAACTCTCCGTGATGAGGTACTCAACAGAGAGATTCCTGTTGTTGATTTCACAGCGGCTGTGGAGATCATTCTCGACAGCAACGGAAATGCTGCCGGAGCTGTTCTGATGAACATGGAAACAAAGGAGCTTCTTGTTGCAAGGGCAAAGACAGTTATCATTGCAACTGGAGGAGCAGGACGTCTCCATTATCAGGGATTTCCGACGTCGAATCACTATGGAGCAACAGCCGATGGACTTATTCTCGGATACAGAGTAGGAGCAAAGCTTCTCTATGCAGATACACTTCAGTATCATCCCACAGGTACAGGATATCCGGAGCAGATTTTCGGTGCTCTTGTTACTGAAAAGGTACGTTCACTCGGAGCAAAGCTTGTCAACATAGACGGCGATGTATTCATGCACCCTCTTGAAACAAGAGATGTTACAGCTGCGTCAATTATCCGTGAATGTACAGCAAACGGAAAGGGTATTGAGACTGATCTCGGAAGTGCAGTATGGCTTGATACGCCTATGATCGAATACAAGAACGGCGAAGGAACTATCGAAAAGCGTATTCCGGCGATGATGAGAATGTTCGGCAAGTACGGTATTGATATCAGAAAAGAGCCGATTCTTGTATATCCGACGCTTCACTACCAGAACGGCGGACTGGAGATTGCTCCTGACTGTTCCACGGGAGTAGGTAATCTTTATGCAGCCGGAGAAGCAGCAGGAGGAATTCACGGCAGAAACCGTCTCATGGGAAATTCGCTTCTTGACGTTATCGTATTCGGCAGAAATGCGGGAATTCATGCTGCGGCAAAGGCAAAGGAGACTGCTGTTCCGGAGAGACTTACTCTGGAGCATATAGATCGTTTCAACAACGAACTTGCAGATGCCGGAATTGAATCTGACGTTCAGTCACCTATGCTTTTACCGAGGTATGCACGCAAAGCATAATATAATTATAAATCGGCGGACGAAATGGAGAAATAACCAAGTCCGTCGATTTCTGCGAATAGGCAAATTATTATTTATTCACAAATTTTTTAGAAAGAAGTGTTATTACTATGGATTTAATTACCGCAGGTGATTTTTCAATTTCCATAACTTCAATTGCTTTTTTGATGTTTTCTGTATTTCTTATTGCAGCAGCAGGATATCTGCTGGGAAGAATAACTATCAAGGGCGTGTCTCTTGGAACAGCAGGTGTGTTCATTATTGCATTGATTTATGGCTGTTTCTTCTATGATAATTTCAGTGATAATCTTATTATAGAAGCTGCTGTGAGCAAGGAAAGTGTTTCTTTTGTAAAAGAGGCACTCAAAATTGTCGAAAATATGGGGCTTATTCTCTTTGTTTCGGCAGTAGGATTTATTGCCGGACCGGCATTTTTCGAGAATTTCAAGAAGAATTTCAAGTCCTATGTTCTTCTTTCGGTTATAGTTATCCTCAGCGGCGGAATTGCCTGTGTAGGCTGTATAGCTATCGGCGGTCAGTTCAGCAGTGTGAGCGGAGATGAATTCACTGCAATAATGGTTGGTATTTTATCAGGTGCACTGACAAGTACGCCCGGATTTTCTGCTTCAAAGGATGCAGTTGGTACAGAACTTGAGGGAGCAGTTTCAGTAGGTTACGGAATTGCATATATCTTCGGAGTTATCGGAGTAGTGCTTTTTGTACAGCTTATCCCCAAATTCTTGAAGGCAGATATGAAAAAGGAACGTGAGCTTATTATTTCATCCGGTACAGCAAGCAAAAAGAAAAGCGAAAGTGGAAAGCTTATCGAAATGGATGATTTTGGATTTATGCCTTTTGCTCTGGCAGCGATAATCGGTATTTTTGTAGGTTCAATAAAATTCGGCAATTTTTCACTGACAACAACTGGCGGATGTCTTCTTACTACGCTTGTTTTTGGACATTTTGGAAAACTTGGAAAAATCTCCATTATGCCAAAGGATAAAACCCTTAAAGTTTGCCGTGAAATGGGATTGATGTTCTTTCTTATCGGTGCAGGTATTTCGGGGGGAGCGAGGTTTGTTGAATATTTCAAGCCGATATACTTTGTCTATGGAGTAATCATGACGCTTTTGCCGATGATTATCGGATATATATTTGCGAAATATGTGCTTAAGTTTAATCTGCTTAACAATCTTGGAGCAATTACAGGTGGAATGACATCAACTCCTGCACTCGGAACACTTATAAGTACTGCCGGAACTGAGAATGTTGCTTCTGCGTATGCTGCAACATATCCTGCTGCACTTATTTCTGTGGTGCTTGTTTCGCAGATTATTGTAATAATTTTCTGATAATTATTTATCCTGAAAGTTGCAATACAAAATACGAAAGCTCACTGATAAATATTAGTGAGCTTTTGTTTGTGTAGATGTGAAAATTCACAAAAAAACATTGACTATTGGATATAATTATGCTATTATATATGATAAACAGTATATCGTTTATAAATGTTGATAATCAGTAAGCGGTGCTGGAAATAAAAAGTCTATTAGAGAGGGGTAGATTATTCTATGAAAGGAAAAATTATTGCTGCTGTTACAGCGATCTCGGTTTTAGCACAGCCAGTGATTACCGGAACTCCGGAAGCTTCGGTAAAATCTGTTATAGCACAAGCGGCTTCGTCGGTTGTTGCAGGTGATGTGAATGCAGATGGCATAGTTTCAATTGCCGATCTTGTCATGCTTCAGAATCACATTCTCAGAGGAAATGGAATTTCGGCCGATTCATGGCAGAATGCTGACCTTGACGGAGACAGCGTTATCGACTCATTTGACGTTGCACTTCTCAGGCAGATAATCTTGAGAAACAACGGATTACAGGAGTTTTCCGGTCTGCTGATAAACGAGGTTTGCTCATCTGCAAAGGAATCTGTCAAGGATGCAGCTGGTGAATCTCCGGACTGGATAGAGATTTACAATTCATCGGATAAAGCTATGGACATCAGCGGCATAGGATTATCCGACGGTGCAAAGAAGAAATTCAAATTTGCATTTCCGGAGGGAACAATAATTCCGGCTGACGGATATATCCTCGTTTACTGCGACGATGCTGTAAACGAAGCTGAAGGCGAATATCACGCTGCATTCAAGCTGAGTGCCGACGGTGAATCAGTTTATATGACGCATCCTGATTACGGAGAAATAGATTTCGTTAAAGTACCGCTTCTTGATGAGGATGTCACATGGGGAAGATTTGCAAACGGTTCTGATAACTTCACATATCTCTCGTATACTCCTGGTAAGACGAACGATACTGCAGAGGATCTTACACCGGTAGAAATGCCGAGATTCTCAGCAGAGGGTGGATTCTATGATGATGCTTTCGGACTGACGCTGAGCGACGCTTTCGGCAGTGAGATAATTTACACTACCGACGGAAGTGATCCGAGAACTTCTGAAACTGCAAAGCCATACGCCAGCGAGATAAAAATATACAATAATACAAGCGATCCCAATGTATATAGTGCGATCACAGATATAAACCTGAGCGGCTATAAAGCACCGAAAAACAGTGTTGACAAGGGAATTATTGTGAGAGCAGTATGCAGAACAGCTGAAGGAAAATTCAGCGATGTTGCAACAAACAGCTATTTTGTCGGAAAGAATGCTGATTACTACACTGATTTCAAGGTGGTATCGCTTTCAACTGACAGCGATTATCTCTTTGATAAGGATAACGGATTCTACATGGTTGGCAAGAATTATCGTGATCTTGTATCATCCGGCAAGTTCATTCTCAGGGATGCAAATGACGCTTCAAACCCGACAAACTACAATATCGACGGCAAGGAATCTGAATTTCCGGCAAATGTTCAGGTATTTGAGGAAGGAAAGCTTGTCTATACAAATGATGTAGGTGCACGTCTTTCCGGAAACTGGTCAAGAGGATTTGCACAGAAGAGTATCCGTCTTTACGCAAGAAGCGAATACGGTGACTCCAAGCTCAAATATGAATTCATCGAGGAACTGACAGATATAAACGGCGATCCTATCAAGGAATTCGACAAGGTTACACTGAGAAATGGTGGAACTGACAATCAGCTTCTTCATTTCCGTGATCTGCTTATACAGTCTCTCTGCACAGACAGAGCATTGGCTGTTCAGGCTGGAGAACCATGTATCGTATTTATTGACGGAGAATTCTGGGGATTCTATTTCATCCGTGAAAAACAGGACGCAGACTTCGTTGAAGCTCACTACGGAATCGACAAGGATAACGTGACATTTATCAAGAACGGTGAGCTGGACGATGGCTCAAAGGAGCTTGACAGCGAATACAAGGAGTTTCTGAAATGGGCTGGTTCTGCTGATATGACAAATTCTGCGAACTACCAGAAAGTGTGCGATGCCCTTGATATTCAGAGTCTTATTGATATGGTTGTAATTGAGACTTATATCAATAATGTTGACTGGGCAACCGAGTACATGAACAACTGGATTACATGGAGAGCAACCGAACCTGATGAAAAGCTTGAGTATGCTGACGGAAAATGGCGTTATATGCTTTATGACCTTGATTTCAGTGCGGATTACTTCGATGATGCAAGAAGTCTGGTAGGATTCGACTCCCTTAATAATCTTTATATGGGCGGTGATCCGTATAACTTTGTTCCGATGTTCTACAATCTGCTGAATAACAAGGATTTTGCTGATCAGTTCTATAACAGTTACATCGACATAATGAAGAATAATTTTGAACCTGTCAGAGTAAGTGCAAAACTTGACGAATTCGTTGAAAAGTACAAGGAAATCATCATGATCACAAACACACGTTTCGATCAGGAATGGGTAAATCTCAACTATGACGCTGAAATTGAAGCGTTCAGACAGTTCTTCATCGGACGTCGCAACCTTGCAAAAATGTATCTCGACAGACTTTATGGTAAGGAAACAAATCTGACTGTTGGTTCAGATATCCTTTCGGATGAATCAGGATGGTCGTATTACGGCGATGCAAAAGTTTCAAAATCAGACGGAACATTTACTCTTACAGCAAATAAGGCATGCCTTAACAGCTGGGATATCCAGTCTCAGTCGAAGTCGTTCACTATTGAGAAAGGCAAGACCTACAAGGTGACCTTTGAGGCATCATGTACAACAAACTCACCGATTGCAGTAACCATAAATCATCAGGTGGGGAACAGCTGGCCGAGCTGCTTCTCAAAGTCCGGAATCAATCTGACAAATGATTTCAAGGAATATTCATTCACTTTTGTATCAGCGCATAACACAGCTTCTGACTGGAAACTCTGTTTTGACTTCGGTAACGGAGCAGGCGTATATACAATAAGAAACGCTTCTATTACACCGATTTCCTTTGATACAGAGCTTGTAAACGGTGTAGGCTACTGGGAATTATTTGATCCGGCAGGATACGGCGAGTTCACAGTGAATGCTCCGGACAGCATTACTGTCAAGAAAAATACTGATGGCGGTGAGGTTCAGCCGTTTTACAGCGGAATTGTTCTTGACGCAGGAAAGAACTATACTTTGAGCTTCACGGCAAAATCGGATACAAACAGAGATATCAGCGTGAATGTATGGACAGATAAGGACGAGATAATCACTGAAAACGCTTCAGTGGGAACATCGGCTAAAAAGTTTACATATACTTTTACAGCTGATGAACAGTGCATGGATGCTTCTATATTCTTTATCTGCGGCGGAGATGCCGGTACTATCGAAATTTCAGATATTTCATTGATCTGTAAGAACTGATGTGAAAAAAACTCCCGATACTGTTCAGTATCGGGAGTTTTTGGTATTAAACCAGCAGAGGACCGCATTGTTGAAATAGCTGGATTTTGCGTCTGTGATTTGGATAATACGCCAAAAAATAGAATATCAGCAAATAATTATTGTAGTAAGAACAGAAATATGGTATAATAAAAAATGTCAGAATATAACGAAAAACGGAGAATTACAGATGAGTAAAAGGATTCGTGGCAATATTATGCTGCTGATAGCTGCATTGTTATGGGGAACGACATTTGTGGCACAAAGTGAGGGAATGCGTTATGTGGAGCCGTTTACCTACAATGCGGTGCGAACGCTTATCGGAGGAATAGTTCTGATACCCGTAATAGCGGCATTCAATGTATTTTCACGAAAAACAAATCCTCCGGAAAGTAAAACGTCCAAAAAGGCAACTATAATCGGAGGAATGGCCTGCGGAGTGGTCTTATTTGCGGCAAGCTCGCTTCAGCAATGCGGAATGACTATGACAACAGCCGGTAAAGCTGGATTTATAACAGCATTGTATATAGTTATAGTGCCGTTGATAGAGCTTGTGATTTACAGAAGATCAAACGTATTTGTGTGGATATGCGTTGTGGTTGCGTCTGCGGGATTTTATCTTCTCTGCATAAAGGAAGGCTTCAAAATCGGCAGAGGAGACTGGTTTGTATTATGCTGCACGGTATTTTTTGCCTTGCATATTATGGTGATTGATTACTTTAACAGCAGAAATGCAGACGGAATAGTTCTGGCGTGTATTCAGTTTTTCACAGCCGGAACTCTAATGGCAATTGCAATGCTCCTTTTTGAGTCGCCGAAACTTAATGCGGTTTTGAACGCACGCTATACGATTCTATATGCCGGAATAATGTCAAGTGGAATTGCTTATACGCTTCAGATTCTCGGACAGCGTTATACAGCTCCGGCGGCGGCGACGCTGATTATGAGTCTTGAATCGGTATTTGCGGCACTTTCGGGATGGCTTATCCTGCATGAGGTTCTTTCACTTAAGGAAACGGCAGGCTGTGTACTTGTATTCATAGCTGTAATTCTCGCCCAGCTGAAATTACCGGATAAATCAGCTGAAAAAATAATATCGGGACGGAGAAGAAAAAATGAAAAAATATCTCAGTAAAATTATCTTTGCACTGATTGTTGCGGCATTTACTGTATGCTGTGCAATCAATGCACCAGTCACTGATGCAGTAGGTTCTTTGTGGTCACTGCTTCCTCCGATTGTAGCTATCGGACTTGCTCTCATTACTAAAGAAGTTTATTCATCCCTGTTTTTAGGAATAGTTACAGGTGGAGTTATTTTTGCAATATCAGAATCAAAGGGATTCACGGGAGTATTCAATACTATCGTTCAGGATGGACTTGTTGCAAATCTTTCAGACCCCTATAACGTAGGAATTCTGATTTTCCTTGTGAATCTCGGAATAATAGTCGTGCTCATGAACAAAGCCGGCGGAAGCCGTGCATATGGAGAATGGGCGGCAACGCATATCAAAAGTCGTGTTGGAGCAAGTCTTTCGACGTTCCTTCTTGGAATACTCATATTCGTTGACGACTATTTCAACTGCCTTACAGTAGGTTCTGTTATGCGTCCTGTTACGGACAAGCATAAGATATCACGTTCAAAGCTTGCATACCTGATAGATGCAACAGCAGCTCCGATCTGTATTATTGCACCGATATCATCATGGGCTGCTGCTGTAAGCGGAACAGTAGAAGGCGTCAACGGAATCAAGCTGTTCATAAGCACTATTCCGTATAACCTCTATGCACTGCTTACTCTGGTTATGGTTTTATTCATTTCGATAACTGGACTTGATTTCGGACTGATGAAGAAGCACGAAGAAAATGCTCTTAACGGAGATTTGTTCACAACACGCAATACAGCCTACGCTGCTGATGAGGCTCCTACACACACAAAGGGAAAGGTAATTGATCTTCTTCTTCCTGTATTGATTCTCATTGCATTGTGTGTAACCGGCATGATCTATACAGGCGGATTTTTCAGCGGAAAGAGCTTCATTACAGCTTTCTCGGAATGTGACGCTTCATACGGACTTGCACTTGGTTCACTTGGTGCACTTATTGTAATAATTCTGTATTTCCTCTGCCGCAGAGTTCTTTCATTCACAAATTGCATGGATTCCATTTCTGCCGGATTCAAGCAGATGGTTCCGGCGATTCTGATTCTCACATTTGCATGGACTCTCAAAACTATGACAAATAATCTTGACGCTGGTACATTCGTTTCAGGTATTGTAGAAGAAGCTGCTGCTATTGAAGTTCTTCTGCCGCTTATTCTGTTTGTTGTGGCAATAGGACTTTCGTTTGCAACCGGAACATCATGGGGAACCTTCGGAATACTCATTCCTATTGTAACGAGTGTATTTTCTGCCGAGCTTGAAAACGTGACAAATGCCGGAAATATACCGACAATGGTAATTATATGTATGTCTGCCTGTCTTGCAGGAGCAGTCTGCGGAGATCATTGCTCGCCTATTTCCGATACCACGATCATGGCGTCAACCGGTGCACAGTGCGATCATGTAAATCATGTTTCGACACAGCTTCCGTATGCGATTTTAGTTGCGTCTTTCAGTGCTGTCGGATACTTGCTTGCAGGATTTGTCCAGAATATATTTGTAGTACTCGGATTACCGATTCTTCTCATGATACTGTTCTTTGCTTTCAGAATAATACTGAATAAGAAGAAAAGCTGATATCCGGAAGATGTAATATAAGTATATACCGCTTGTGAATTATTCATGAGCGGTATTTTTTAAGGAAAAATATTTTCTTTATATACATCTGTACGCTTGACATAAAGTTGTGTTTGGGTGTATACTTATAATGGTGCTTTGTATGGCAGAGCATTTATTCCGTAGCTTTTTACGGAGTCATAGGGGGATGGTTTATTTGAAAGAAATATTTAGTCAGTTCAGAGTAAGAAAGGTGGTACTTGCATTAGCTGACGCTTTTATAATATCAATTGCAGCATTGATATCAAATTATCTTCTTTCGTTGTTTGATATGGAAATATCAGCGAGAATCCTTACGTTTTCTGCATCGCTTAGTGTGATATGCTGCTTTGCTGCATTACTCAGTCTGGGAGCATACGCAAGATTGTGGCGGTATTTCCATAAAAAGGATTATCTGTTCTGCATTTACGGAACAACAATCGGAGTTACGGTAAGCAGTTTATTGGTTTATGCCTTTTTTGGTACACCGGATTTTGCATATCATATTCTTTATCTTGTTATTTCCGTTTTGGGAATTTGTATGTTCAGATTCGTGTTCAAGACGACGTTCATTGATCTTGTAGAGGTTGGTACAAAGGATGCTGCGTATAAGAAAACAATGATAATAGGCGGTGGACAGGCGTGTACAATGTTGCTGAAGGAAATAAGCAACGCACAGAATTCTTCGTGCGAGGAAGAAAAAAGTACAGCTTTATACCGACCGGTATGTATAATTGATGATGACCGTTCAAAGATAGGTACTGAAATCGGAGGTGTGACTGTTGTCGGAACAACCTCGGAGATTCATAAATTTGTTGAACAAAAGGAAATAGAGCAGATATTATTTGCAATTCCGTCATGTACGGAGGATGAGCGTAAGCGGATTCTTGATATCTGCTCCGCAACAGGACTTCCTGTAAAGGTGATACCGTTTATCGGTAGTCTGATTTTTGACGATGATCATGTGAATCTGCTTGATCATGTCCGTGATATCAGAGTCGAGGATCTGCTCGGACGGGAGTCTGTCAGATTTGATAATAAGCAGATCAGTGATTTTATAAGCGGTAAGATATGTATGGTAACAGGCGGAGGCGGATCAATAGGCTCTGAGCTTGTCCGCCAGATAGCAAGATATAATCCGGAACAGATAATAATTATTGATATATATGAAAACAATGCTTATGAGATACAACAGGAGCTTCTGATGGAATACGGTGATTCCATTAATTTTGTAACTCTTATAGCTTCTGTGCGTGATTATGACCGTATGAACCGAATTTATGAAAAATACAAGCCGAATATAGTGTTTCATGCGGCAGCACATAAACACGTCCCGCTTATGGAAACTTCTCCTATGGAGGCAATAAAAAATAATGTAATAGGAACATTTAATACAGCAACGCTTGCTCAGTTCCATAATGTTGAGAAATTTGTCATGATTTCTACGGATAAAGCTGTAAACCCGACAAATGTTATGGGGGCTTCCAAGAGGTGCTGTGAAATGATAGTACAGTATCTTTCACAGCAGCACGATGGCGTCACAGAATTTATAACAACACGCTTCGGGAATGTTCTCGGCTCGAACGGATCTGTTATTCCGCTGTTTAAAAAGCAGATAGAACATGGAAGGGCAGTTACGGTTACTCATCCGGATATTATACGTTATTTCATGACAATACCGGAGGCAGTCAGCCTTGTAATGGAGGCAGCCGCAATAGCATCCGGCGGAGAGATATTTGTGCTTGATATGGGACAGCCTGTCAGGATTACAGCTCTTGCGGAGAATCTTATCAGAATGTATGGTAAGGTTCCTTATAAAGATGTGGAGATAAAGTTCACTGGACTTCGTCCGGGTGAAAAAATAAAGGAAGAGCTTCTTATGGATGAGGAAGGCTTGCAGAAGACTTCAAATAAGCTGATATATATCGGAAAGCAGATTGAAATAGATGCGGAAGTGTTTGAAAAGCAGCTTTATATATTGAGTAATGCTGCCGGAGAAAATAACGATCAGCTTGCTATTGAGGCTCTTCACAGTATAGTTCCAACGTTTACAACACCGGAAGAATTCAATAAAAAAGCTCTGGTTAAGATATAAAGGAGAATAGAAATAATGAAAAACGGATATACAATAAAATCAATTTTTCGGCTTCTTTTAAGTAGGCTTTGGCTGATTATCGCAATGATGGTTATCGGCGGAGGGGTGATGTTCTGTATTTCAAAGTTTATGATGCCTCTGAAATATCAGTCCTATACATCGATGTATGTAAAGAATAATAATGAAGCTATTATTACTGATGGTGTTAATCTGAATGATCTTAATGCTTCAAAGTCGCTTCTTGATACATATATTGCTGTATTGCAGGATGACGCTGTGATTGAAGCCGTCGGCGATGAGCTTCTGAAAAATCATAAAATTGACGAGCTTGACGGAATCTTTTCTCTTAATAAGGAGAAAAATAAAATAAGTGTTGATTCCATCAGAAATTGTCTTACAATGGGAGCTGTGAATGAGACGGAAGTCCTCAAGGTTACAGCAATCACCAAAGATGCCGATATCTCGGCTGAGCTTTGTAATATTATAGCTGATGTTGCTCCGGAGTTTCTTATCCGAGTTGTAGGGGCTGGTTCCGTTGAAGCAATCGGAGAGGCAAAGCCTGATTATAATCCAGTTTCTCCGAATGTTATTAAATTCACACTGCTCGGACTTATTGTCGGAATGCTGATTGCTGTACTCGTTATATTCATTTTAGATATTGCTGATAATACTATTAAGGACAGCGATGAACTCAGTGAAAAATATGATAAAGCTATAATCGGTGAGATACCGAGCTTTTCCGGCAGCAAAAAGAAGTCAGACAGCGAAAAACACAGAACGATTCTTGAACAGGAAATTCCATTCCATATCGTAGAGAATTATAAATCAATGCGTACAAACATTGTATTCTCGCTGTCTACATCTGAGAAAAAGATTTTTGCCGTATCAAGTGCTGATCCCGGAGAAGGAAAATCGACTACATCATCGAATATTGCGATTGCTCTTGCACAGGCAGAGCATAAAGTACTTCTGATAGACGCTGATATGAGAAAGCCTGTTCAGCATAAGATATTTAAGGTCAAGAATAAGAATGGACTTTCAAATGTTATCGGTAAAATGGTGACTGCCGAACAGAGTATTAACAGGAATATTGTGAAGAATCTTGATTTGCTCACAGCAGGACCGAAGCCGCCGAATCCGTCAGAGCTACTTGCATCTGAACAGGCAGAGAGGATACTGAAAGAACTCTCTGATAAATATGATTATATTATAGTAGATACTCCGCCTGTAAATGTTGTAAGTGATGTGATTGGAATGAGCAAATCGCTTGCGGGAATTCTGCTTGTTGTGAAATATGGAAATACCACATTTGATGAAACTGAAAAGGCTGTAAAGAAGATTCAGCTTTCGGAAATGAATATGCTTGGATTCATTATTAATGACATATCAGGCAGACGTCATGGAGGCGGTTATTACAGGTACAAGGATAAGTATAGCTATTCCGGATACGGCTATGGCAATGAGGAAAGCGACAAGGAAAAGAAGAATGAGGACTGATTATCATTGTCATGTGTTGCCGGAAATAGATGATGGTGCAAAGAATACTGATATTTCTGTGCAGATGCTTGGAATTCTGCGTAGTCAAGGCGTGGAGAGGGTTATTGCTACACCACATTTTTACGCACATAAAGAGAAGTCAGTGGCTAATTTCCTTGATAAGCGTCAGCAAGCGTATGATAAGCTGATGGTATGTCCTAATCCTTGTGATGAACTTATTCTTGGAGCAGAGATTGCAATAGAACATGGGATTAGCGAGCTTGACGGAATTGAACGCCTTGCTATTACTGGAACAGATCTGATATTACTTGAGCTTCCGTATGGTCCTTATGACGAGTGGATGTCTGAGGAAATTTATAATATTTCCTGTGAGTATCACCTTAAGCCTGTGATTGCACATATACACAGATACATTAATTATTATAGCAGATCTGAAATGGAAAATATCCTTAAAACTGATGCGATTTTTCAGATAAATAATGAGGTGTTCGGAAGCATTCGTGAAAAGAGGATGTTCAGATCAATGATAAAGGAAGGTTTATCGGTTGTTTTTGGAAGTGATTCACATAATCTGTACAGAAGGAGACCGAATTTTGATATTCTTGCAAAGAAGAAAATATCTGGGATTGTAGAGAATTCAGATAATATTTTTGACAAATATAGAAGAAATTCATTATAATATGGACATTTTCCCTCTTGATTCAATATTTATGAATCAAGAGGGATTTGTTTTATCAGTAAGGAGAAAAATAGAAATCAAATTAACAAATAGTTAATAATATGTTAAATTTAAGTTTTTAGACTACAAAACATTATAGCGTGTGACAAAAATACAATTAGTATTATTTACAGCATAATGCACAAAAGTACTGCATAATGAATATATAAAATAGAGAAAGTGCAATCCGAATTTGAAAAACACTTGACTTTTGCTATTCCAAACTGTATAATAAAAACAACAAATAAAGTGCTGCTGCAAAAGGAATGAGTTGGTGAAAAAATATGACAAATAAAGAACTGCGAAAACTAAAGCGTTCAGAATTGATGGAAGTTTTATATTACTTAAAAAAAGAAAATGAAACACTCCAGAATGAAAACGAATCTCTGAAACAGCAGCTCGAAAATGCAAGAGGCGGAATTTCCTCTGAAAACCTTGAAAAAATAATTGATGCTGTGAAATCTGCAGCAGAGGAAGCGATCAGAGGACGATCTGATGAAGAATCTGCTGAGGAAAAAAACAGTGATGATGAAAGTGGAAAGGAAACGACGGATGATCCGCCGGAGACAGGTAATCGAGAGGATGGATAAGGAGAAAAAAAGAGATATTCCGAATGCGGAACAGCTTCTGGATGAAATGAAGCGGTTGAGATATAAACGAAATTTCCGGAAAACTATTGTGGGAACGATAAGCTCACTTATAGTTGTTGCGGCGGTTGCAGTGCTTATCTCAATGCTGTTTCTCCCAGTACTCCGAGTTACAGGAACAAGCATGACTCCTACATTATATAATGACGAACTCGTAATATGCAGCAAGCGCAGCGATTACGAACGAGGAGACATGATAGCTTTCTACTATAATAATAAGATACTCTTGAAACGAGTTATCGGCTTACCGGGCGATTGGATCGAAATTATGGAAGATGGAACAGTTTTCATAAACGGTGAAGCTATTGATGAGCCATATATCGATGAAAAAGCCTATGGAGAATGTGATATCGAGTTTCCGTATCAGGTACCGGAAAGCAGAGTTTTTGTAATGGGAGATCATCGTTCTACATCGGTAGACAGCCGAACGGCGATGGTTGGCTGCATAGCAGATGAATTTATAATCGGCAGATTAATATTCAGAGTCTGGCCGTGGGAAAAAATTAGTAAACTTTAAAAACTTTTTTGATTATTTGAAGAGAGGTGATATCCGTGAAAGAACTGCAAAACGTAATACAGAGACATTTTGAAGATCCTAAGCAAAGGAAAAGATATATGGCAGTGCTTATTGCTCTGTCAATGCTTGTTTCTTTTATGGTTCCTCTTATTCTGATGGAACCTGCGGATAGTATGACACGCAAAACCGTCAGATCATCATCCGAGACTTATACATGGCCCAATGCTCTTGATTCAAAAATATCCGGCACAATGCTTGATAACTATGCTGAAAAAGATGGCAATGTGGTTAATGGTTACACATACAGTCCGGCTCAGATGGACCTCTTTACACTGCTCTTTGGTGCTACGGTTGACGAAAATGGTAAATTAGTGGCACAGGACTGGTACGCAGGAAAAACAAATCTTGATGATGCACTTGACGCAGAAAAAGCAGAATACTTCCTCGGATATGCGAGTGACTTCTGTGCGTTTATAGAGGGTGACTTTACAGCTACCGAAGCTGATGCCGAAGGTAGAGTCGCAGTCGGCGGAGATCTGGTCTTTACAAAGGATTGGAACTATCAGATAGGCAGTGGTGACTACGTTACAATGAAGCCTCTTGGTCAGATTGAAAATTATGATGAATATGATAATATCTACGGATTTGCTTCTGCTCTGGTTGGCGGAAAGATGGTCAGAATCAATACTCTTTCAACAGGCTACGGACATGGAAGAACCAGCAAGGATTCAATAAATGAATCTGAAATGGCTGCTGATGATGGTTATCATGCTGTAAACAGAGGAAATCAATATGCGTACACTGTATTTTATAATCCGAATGAAGGATTATACAAATACTTTATTGTAGGCAATATAGATGATTCAGAACATTATTCAAAATCAGGCACAGGAGAAGACATACCGTATCTTGAAAATTTATCAAGTGAAGATGATATAAGCGATTGTACTCACGACTATCCCGGTGATTGTATATTATGTGCGAGTGGGGATACTTCTCACAGTTATTTAGGAACAGTCAACGAACTGGCTCAGATGTATCAGATGCCTGAGGGTTATAGTGTAAAGCAGCTTATACAGGATACATTTACTTATGTAAGAACTCGTTCAGATGTTCTTTCACAAATTGATAGCATACATGTAACACCTAATGGTGGCAGTGTTATCTTTGATGCTTCCGGTAAGGTTGCTCCTGACGCTAAAACAGTTTATTTTGACATTGACACATGGAGCAAGGATTATGGTCATATAGAATTCAGAGGAATTCCGGAAGGTGCAAATGTTGTTGTAAACTGTGCGGACAGCAGTGCTGTTTATATTGCAGGAAACGAAGAATCAACAAATGACGTACAAACAGTATTCAATGGAGTTACGATCAGTAATAAGGGTGGAGGAATAAATAACAGTCCTGAATCTTCCCGTATTCTTTACAATTTCTATAATACTACTGAACTTCATATCAATGGTAACTTCAACGGTACAGTTTTAGCACCGTATGCTGATGTTAAAAGTAAAATTGACGGATGTCCCGGACACCTTTCAGGTGCGTTGATTGCGAAGTCTTACTACGGCGGTCTTGAATTTGGATACAGACCTTACCGTGGCGGAAATGACATTCTTGGTATAACATCCGGTTATGAAATTCCCGTTGAAAAGCTTATAGCTGGCAGTAATAAAAATCTTCCCGGTGCTATGTTCTCTATCAAGGAAATCATTGAGAACGGTGAAGAAAGAACGTTAAGTATTTTCGAGAGTATCAAGGGTGTGAATTACGTTTCAATTCCTTCTGATGTTGACTTCTCAGGAAATACACTCTATATGCCGGAAACAATCGTATCTGAGGATTCGACGAGAGAAACGTCTGAAAACAAAACAGTAGACGTAACTCTTGTAAAGCCACTTGAGATTACAGCTTATGACTTAAGTGGTAATGCAGTTGCTCTGAATTCGAATTTCAACGTCGGCGATACAATAGTACTCAAGGCAAATCAGCCTGTTGAATGGGGAGCGTATGGTTCACAGGAAATAGATGCTACATCAAGTACTGAAAATGATGTTTATAGTCTTACAATTAAAATTAAAAAGCCTTTGACTACTGATGGAAGCGTTGGTCAGTATAATTTCTCTCCCAAGATTTCAGGTGTGGATTCAACTCAGAAAAACTTATCAATCAGTGTGAATCCAGTTGTGTTTAATGTGCCTGAATCGTTTACTCTTGGTGATGAGGTAGAATTAAGTGTTTCAAACCTTTCAAGTGATGTATCAGTAAGTTATATTTTGAATAATCAGCAGGTAGGAACTGGTCAGAGTGCAACATTCAAACCTGTTTTTACCGGCAATCAGAATATAATTGCAAGAATTACTGCACATGGCACGACTACTGAGATATCTAAAAATATTACCGGAAACGTTCCGGATATGGCTCTTACAGTAGATCCGAAATCGTTTACTGTCGGTGAAAATATAGAATTGAATGTAACTGGTGTTCCGGACGGTGCGACTGTAAAATTCTCTATATTTGAACAGTATGGTTATAAAACTATTCAGGAAGGTCAGAGCACGTCATGTACTCTGGTTCAGCCTACACAGACTGGAGAAGTAAGAGTAAAGGCAGAGGTTTATCTGAATGATAAGAAGATTTGGGAAAACGAAACCACTATTACAGGAACCCTTCCGGATATGTCTTTAGAAGCTACAAAGTCATATACAGTTGGCACTGACGATGTTACAATGAGTGTAACAGGAGCTCCAACTGGTGCAACCATAAAATTCTACTATAATGAAGGTCTGGTACACAGCGGCTCAGAGACATCCTACACATATGAAAAGCCGAGGCTGATCGGTGAATCAATACCGGTTAAAGCGGAAGTTTCTCTGAATGGTACAAATCTCTGGAGCAACACTGTATATGTAACAGGTAAAATGCCTGATATAGAATTCACTGCAACGCCTGATCCATATATAATTGGTAAGGATGACGTTACAATGAAGCTTTCAGGTGCTCCTGAAGGTGCAACCGTGAAATTTTACTTCAACGATATCAGTAATAACACGGTATACACTGAAACAGCAAAAAGCGGTAAGGATGTAACATATACATTCAAGCCTATGCAGGAAGGTGCAGTAAAAATAAAGGCAACAGTTGATCTGGATAATAATAATAATCCGGAATGGACAACTGGTGATCAATTAACTATAACAGGTAAAATGCCTGATATAACTTTTACTGCAACACCAAATCCATATATCGTAGGTACGGAAGACGTTACTCTGGAAGTAACCGGTGCTCCGGAAGGTGCTAAAATAAAATTCTATTTCGGAGATATGGGTAATCCTAAACAGGACAGCACTTCTACAAAGTACGTTGAGCAGAAGCCTACAAATATGGGCGATGTAAATGTGAAGGCAACGATTGATCTGAATAATGACAATAATCCCGAAGTGACAAAGCAGCTTACCATTAAAGGTCAGTTCGGTGAGATGTCAATTTCAGTACCTGATCAGTGTACTATAAACAATAATGTAACATTGAGTGTAACTGGTGCTCCGAATAATTCAAATATTCAATACAGAATTCAGGGACCTAATAATGATAATCATTACAATTCATCATTTACACCTCGATATGCTGGTGAATATATAATTACGGCAACAGTATCATTCAATAATGTTTCAAAGGAACTGACGAAGACGATTAACGTTACAGATCCTGCTGCAACAGCTTCAAGTCTGGCTGAAACAGTTACATTCAGCTTAAGAAGAGGCATAAATGTCCTTTCCGTTGAAGGAGAACAGGAAACATATACCATAACGGCTCCTGATGGAAAGACAATTGAAAACATAAAACTTAATACGACAAATATCAATAATAATAACAACTACACTCTTAAAGTAACATTCTATGGCAGTGATGATGCAGAAAAGGGTAATACAACGGTTAATGGCAACAATATAAATAATGTTATTTACTGTCCTGAGAACGAAGATATTACAAAGATCGTCATTGAGGCAGTTAAGGCAGCGGTCAAGATTAATTCTTACGATGTAACCTATACTGAACCATGCAAGAGTGTTACAAAAAATGCTCCATTTGAAATTGAAGAAAACGCAGATCATTCTTATGACATTATTCTTGATGAAGACTGGATGAATCATCTTGATGGATTCTCATTCACACTTCACTCAAACGCAGCAAATCCGAATGCTGAAGTTGATTATTGGCTGTATAAATATGAAAACGGAAATTATCAGGCTATCGGAGATACACGAAACGGTAAATTTGAAAATGGTGTATTTACGGTAAGTGGACTCAATCAGAAGAATGTAGCAAGAATCACAATAAAACCAAGAGATGGTTCTTATCTGCCGATTCAGTCTTATTCGATAACAGCTCTGACAGATGCGGCTTCTGTTCCGACATTACCAGAACAGGTAAAGGTTCTTGAGCATGAATACATTATCGAAGAGATAGAACCTCCTAAGGGATTTTTCAAGTCTGATGATGAAGTCAAGTATCAGGTTTTAGTAAGTGAAACAATTGATCTTGATAATGTGTACAACGATCGTTATCCAACTGTTGTTGATACAAATATAACTGTAAATAAGATTGATGGCGAAACTACAACTGAAACATATTCAACAAAGCTAAGAATCAGCTACGGACTTGACGGTACTGGAATAAACCGCAACATAAGAATCATTGAAGTACTGGACGATGATAATAATGTTCAGGAAACATTCGAACTCTATATGGAGTTTGATACTGAAACAAATAAACAAAAAGTAACGTCCATAACTTATAATGAAAATACAACAATAACTGTTCCGACAGAAGCTGGTATAATCGAAATATCTGATAAGAAGTATTATTACAATCCTGATACGCTAATGATTGTACCAATGCCTGAAAACAATGTTACGTTTGAAAATAATCCCGGACTGCATTTCAAGAAGGTTGACGAAAACGGAGATTCTGTTAAGAATGTTACGATTACACTTACACCTTCTACAAATGATAATGGCGAATCTCTCTGGTCATGGGATGAAGAAACAAGTGAGCAGATCATTGATGTATCAAAGCTTGATATAGGCACTACATACTGTATCAGTGAAACTGATTCGAGTATCAAGTATACAAAGGCTCCTGATATTTACTTCAAATATGACGGCAGTAAGGTATATTACGGTGCAAGTGCAGATCAGCTTAATAATGAACTTGATCTTATTGAAAACCGTGTTATCGTGATGGTAAACAAACCTCTTATCGGTGGTACGGAAATAGAGCTTGAAAAGCTTAATGAAAACGGAGAACGACTTGACGGTGCTGTATTTGATCTTTATGCAAAAGACGGTACACTTATTCAGGAAGATATTGCAGTTGAAAATGGTCTCAAAAAGATTGAATTTAACGAGAATGTTCCTGATAAGTACGTTGAAGATAACTTGCTTAAAGTAGGCAATTACTATCTGATTGAAACAACGATACCAAAACACAGCGATCCCAACAAGTGGTATAAGAATCCTGGTAGAATCTATTTCAGAGTATACTACGATGAAGAAAGCAAGGAATACAAGGCTGAACTGACTGAACAGGAGGAAGATAATTCTGGCGGCTCAGGAAATTCCGGAAACAACGGAGACTCTGGAAATACTGGAGACTCTGGAAATACTGGTAACGGACTAAGTGTTGTAAATCAAAATGATGAACATATAGCAAAGGTTTTCATGTCAAATGGAGATCAGCTAAATATATCAAATGTTACGGGAATAGAGATAGTAATCGAGTCTTGGAATGAGTCACCAGACCTTCGGATGTATATAGGTAATTCTGAAAATGAACTTGGTATTACATCGGGGTATGATAAAACTTCTGGTAGTGCAGTTAATAGCTCTTATTTCAAGTATAGTAATAATAATTGGAATATTTCACCACTGACTAAAATTGAAATACAAAACTGGACTGATAATAAAGCAGTTGTTCGTTATGTAAAAATAACCACAACAGATGGTGAATATGTTTTCGTTGATTCATCATACACACCTGCTGCAACAGCTTCACTTGAAGATGAAACGGCAGTGATTGATGAAACTGATGAAAGCACAGAATCCGGAACAGAAGGCGAAACCGGTACAGAATCCGGCGAAAGCACTGGAACAGAAGGCGAAACCGGTACAGAATCCGGTGACAACAATGAATCCGGAACAGAAAATAATTCAACAGTCAACACTCTTACAATAACCAATGTGGTTGACAATAATGAAAGAGATGTAACTGTTGAAAAGATCTGGTCTGGTGACACAGGTTTTGAAGAACTCAGATCAAGCGTAACAGTTACTCTTTACCAGTCAACGTATGAGATTCCAGACATATCCGCATTAACACCTGAGGCACTTGCAGCAATGCAGCCGAAGGATAAGAATGGTAATTTATACGAAAACAATACAATAGTAATTACCAAGGGTAATGATGGAAAATACAAAGGCAAGTTTACAGGACTTCCTACAAAGTATTGTGACAATAATGGTGAATACAAAGATTACTACTATTACATCATTGAAGCTCCGGTTGATGGATATACACGCAAAGAATATTCACAATCAGGTGACGGAACTCTTACCGTGGAAAATGAGCTTGATACAGTAAGCGTTGATGTTGAAAAGAGCTGGAATGGCGAAGGAACTAAGCCTTCAAGCATTACAGTACAGCTTCAGGTTAAGATGGACGATACATGGAAGGATGTAACTGGGAAGACTCTTACTCTTACAGAGAGTAGTAACTGGACTGGTCAGCTTACGGGTCTCGCACCCGGATATGAGTACAGACTTACAGAATCTTCTGTATATGGCTGGGAGCTTGAATCTGCATCAGAGATTCGTGTAACTAATGGTGGAGAAAAGCTTACAATCACTAACAAAAAAGTTGAAGTTGAAACCCCGACCGGATCACTTTCAATTTTGAAGTTCTGGGAAAATGCTCAGGATTATCCGGAAAAGATTAGAATAAAAATTTACAGAAAGGTAGTGACACTCTGGCCGGAAGGTCAGACGCTCTTAAGATCCCAGACAACTGGTACAGACAGCGTTCAGGATGACTACGCAAGACTGCTTCAATATTCACTTTACTTCTATGACGGACTTATGTGCGGTACTGGAGTAGATGAAAACAGCGAATATTATTGGCGTGATGATTGTCATACATATGCTGATGTAACTGTTCCCGGTGGATTCCATGATGCAGGTGACCATGTAATGTTTGGTTTGCCGGCAGGCTTCTCAGCTTCAACTCTTGGCTGGAGCTTATACGAATTCAGAGAGCAGTATGATGAACTCGGACAGACAGCACATTCTAAAAAGATTACTGATTACTATGCTGATTTCTTCAGCAGATGTATAAGAGTAAATCCGGAAACAGGTAAGACTGAAATCCTTGTTCAGAAGGGGCATGGAAATACAGACCACGCTTACTGGGGAATTCCTGAGGGACAGCCTGAAGAAAAGTGGGGACAGGCAGAGTACTGGGTAAGTGGTAAAGGTGCAGATATTGCAGCTGAATACGCAGCAGCTCTTGCTCTTAGCTATCTTAATTTCTATGATCCGAGTAAACCGGAAACGGATGCAGAAAATGCTAAGTATCTGGGATATCTGAATAAGGCAAAGGAATTCTATGCTTATGCTGAAGCTAATCCATATTGCTTGAATGAATGGGGAGTAAATCTTGATGAAACTCAGCAGGGAGTACAATATCCTGGATTCTACAAGTCAGATGATCATAATGATGATATGGCATGGGCAGCAGGTTGGATAGCACTTGCATTAAAAAATACTGATGAATATCAGACTTATAAGACTAAGCTTGACGGTAAAATGTCTGGTCTCGGCATTGGCTGGGGCGGCTACAACTGGAACAATGTATGCGTTGGAGCACATATTGTAAACGCAGCATATCATGGCGGCAGTTGGAATACAGTTAAAGATGTGCTTACTAATTCAGGCGATTCTAAGGTTAATGCGAATGGCGGTGCATCTTCAGATTATCAGGATATAAACGACTGGGGATGTTCAAGATATAATGCAGGTTTCCAGACGCTTGCTCTTGTAGCTGCAAAGCACCAGAAGGAAGGTGCAGATGTAGGCATTAATGCAGATAATGCAGCAGCATGGGCACAGAGCCAGATGGACTATATTCTGGGCGGAAACAATGCCGGAATCTGCTTTATAACTAATTTCACAGACGAATCAGTTAAACGTCCTCATTTCAGAGCCGGCAGCGGTCAGGTATTTGATATGCAGGTAAAGGATGATGAGACAATAATTGACAGCTACGATGATAAAAATCGTCTTATTGGCGGACTTGTAGGCGGTACTCGCGATAATGGTATGTCATATGCTGATGTTCGTTCGGATTATATGCTTAACGAAGTAGCAAGTGACTACAATGCAAACCTCGTCGGTGCAGCAGCTGGTCTCTATTACTTCTATGAAACCGGTGAACTCTATGAGATACCTGGTGTTAAGACACAGTATCTGCCGGCAGAAGAAGAACCAGAGCCGGAAGCAGTAACAACAACAGGAATGTTCAGCAGCCGATTCTCAAACGCATATTCAATTCTCTCAGCAGGATATAGTCGTCTTGCGACGGAGGATACAAATAGTATTTCATTAGCTGAAAAATTGGGCTCGATTAGCTATGGTACCCATAATGTACAACAATATTGTGCTGGTAAAACAATTACAGCAATAAAGTTAGTCTTTTCTAAAAGTGCTTCTGGTGATGGTTGTATTCAGTTTAATGGAAACAATGTAAATAATGGCATTACAGCATCTGGACAAACCTTATATCTGGAAAGCACTGATTTTACTAATGGTATACCATATCCGCTTACACAAATATCAGTATTACAGTGGGGTATTACATGGGATGCAGCGTTGGTTGACGTAATATTATATTATAATGATTCAACCGATCCCGATCCAGACCCGGATCCCGATCCAAGTTCTGAAATAACCATTACAAACACAGAAACTACTTTAACAGAAGGTGATACACTTAATCTTACTTACAGCGGTGCAGCCGAAGGTTCGACAGTAACATGGTCTGTAACACAAGGCACAGATGCCGCAGAAATAATCAATGGAAATGTTCTGAGAGCCAAGGATGTCAATAATGACATAACAGTTCAAGTCACTGTTTCAGACGGCACAAATACAGATGTTAAAGAGTTTACCATTAAACCGCTTGCATTAGTAAATGCAAACACCGAGATGAATTTAACAGATAATACTCAGCAGACACTTCATCTTAACAGCACAAGAAATCTGAGTGAGTTTAACTGGAATTCAAACAATACTGGTGTTATTGAGGTTAATAATGGTGTTCTGACAGCCAGAGGTGCCGGAACAGCAACAATTACAGCAACTGATAGAAATAATGGTTCAATAAGAGCAGAAATTACTATTGAAGTTAAAAATGTTCAGCCTTTGACATTGACCGTTTCACAAAATCAGATTCTTATTAATGGAACTGCAACACTTAATCCAAGTGAAAGCGTAACATATGAAAATTATGATACAAATATTATAAGAATCGAAGGTAATACAATTACCGGTTTGAGAAATGGTTCAACAACGATAAGAGCAAGAACATCAGACAACAGAACTGCTGAAGTTTCCATTACCGTATTAGAAATGAGCATTAACGCTTCGACAACTACAATTGACGTAAACGAGGAGATTACATGGTCTATTAATAATCAGCCTTATAATTCAACAATTGAGTGGAGCTCGAATAACAGCGGAATCGCTTCAATAATTGATAATAATGGAAAGATAAAGGGCGTTTCAGCAGGCAATACACAAATTATTGCAATTGCAAAGGTTAACGGTAACGAAGTAGCAAGAGCTACAAAGGATATAACTGTTAATCAGGTTGCACAAGAACCATCAAGTCAATATTCAATATTAGACACAATTGAATCAGATGAAATACCAGCAGGCAATGATAAAGTATTTGATTCACTTGGTTATAAAAATGTAACCAAAATTGAAGTTGTGTTTGCAGAAGGTGCAACAGGAGACGGATGCAATTTTGCAGTGAATAATAATTGGAGTGGTTCTTGGAAAAATCCAACGGGCAATGTGATTGAAAGGACATATGATCCTCCTATTGATGTAAATAAAATACATATTAATGATATCAAAATGTCATCTGGTATAGTGAAAATTATTATTTACACAGTAAAACAACAACCCTCAATCACCGGCATACCTGATGATTTCAGAGTAGGCGATGAACCCGTACAGCTCACAGTTAATTACTTTGACGGTACTGTTACATGGAGCATAGTAAGCGGAAGCGAATATGCTGAAATTGATCCGAACACCGGTGTTCTTACAGCGAAAGGTGCAGGAACAGTTACAGTCAAGGCTGTATATGGTGATCAGGAAGCAACTGCTGATGTGACAATCGGAGCTTACCAGCTGAAATATGAGTCGGGCGAGACGGATACCAAGAATTTCAAGGTTCACGTTGGTGAGACACCAAATAGTGTGATAATTGATCTTCCATCCGATGCAACATTTACATTCAATGATAATGTATTTGATATCGCACAGATCGGAAATGATAACAAAATCACAGGACTTAAAACAGGTACTGTTACATTTACAGCAAGTCTTAACGGAGATACAATTGAAGGTACAATCGAAGTTATTGATTCAATGACAATCGATGCACCAAATAATATTGTTCTCACAAGCGAAACACTCCAGCTTGAAGCGATAAACAACGTCGGAGCAGTTCAGTGGACGGTTGATAATACCGAATTTGCAACAATAGGTGCAGACGGAATACTCAGACCAATTAAACCCGGAAGCGTCAGAGTTACAGCAACGGACGCAGACGGAACAACAGCAACATACGATGTTACAATTCAGCTTGGCAGTGTTGATGCAGGAATTCCACAGGGAGCTGAACAAGTTGGTGAGATTATTGAATTGACTCCTGGTGAAAACTGGGAAAAGACAATCGAGAATCTCCCGATTACCGATGAAAATGGCAATTACTACTGCTACTACATCGTTGAATGTGATGAAAACGGTCAGCCAGTTACAAACAGCAATCCTATCCGTGGAACAGGTAATTCAACGTATATCCCGACAGATTATGAAAACGGAGAGATACTTGAAGAAGGCGAAGTTAAGCAGCTTTCAGTTACAAATACGTTATACGGAAAGGCACAAGGTCAGATGCCATCCTCCGGCGGTGTTGGCAGAAAGACATATTACTTCTTCGGAGGCATGATAATGCTTCTGAGTGCAGCCGGATACACATGTACAAGACGTCGGCAGAGCAGCCGCCGTGCAAAATAAACAATCCACCCACAGAAAGGGTGCGGCAGAGATCGTGCCCTTTCTGAAAACCAAAATTTATTTTAAAGGAGAATTATTATGAAAAAAACATCAAGAACTTTTAAGAGATTTGCAGCTTTAACATCCGCTTCCCTCCTCGCAGCTTGCATGGTTGCTCCGATGGCTATGACTTCAAATGCGGCAGAAGATGTTAAAACAAGTATCACTATCACAGATCCTCAGACAAATGCTTCTAAATCATATAAAGCGTATCAGCTTTTAACTGCTTCTGTTGATACTACAGGTGAAGAGAACGCTTATACTTACGCTGTCAACCCAACATTTAGACCTATACTTAAGGAAATCGCTAAGGTTTCTGAAGAGGAAACAGATAACGCTAAAATTGATGAAGCTATCTTAACGTATATTGAAGGATTAAGTTCAACAACAGGAACAAATACCGGAACAATGCGTACATTTGCAGATGCTGTTTATAATAAAATTCTTGAGAATGATATTCAAACTGAAACAACTACCACCACTGGTAGTTTTACTGGAATAGATCAGGGTTATTATCTTATAGCACAGGATACAGTAACGGGTCAAGTTGATACTACATCATCACTTGTAATGGTTGATACCGCCGGAGATACAGCACTTACAGTTACAGTAAAAAAGGATTATCCAAAGTTTGATAAGCTTATTGGTGATATTTGTGATGATGCTAAGGAGATTCCTTCGGAATGGAATGCATCTATTTATGACTGGGGAACTGATGCCGACCATGATAAGTGCAAATTAGATGCAGTTCCATTCAGACTCGTTGCGACACTTCCTTCTGATTATGCAAGCTATAATCATTACACGCTTTCATTCCACGATGACTTACAGAATGATGTGTTTGGAGATTATACAATAAAGGATGTATATATAGCTGATGCATCTGGCACTAAACTTAAATCGCTAACTTCTGCTGATTATAATTTTGATAAGGAATGTACAGCTAATCATAGTACTCATGGCGATGGTTGTGATTTTGTACTTACAATTGAAGATCTTAAGGATTATGAAGAAGCTGTTGCTGGTGGTAAGGTAATCGTTGAATATACTGCTCCATTTACAGCTAATACAAAATTAGGTTCACAGGGTAACTGGAATACAGGTTTACTTGAGTATTCAAATAATCCTTATAACTCAGGAAGTGGCGAAGCCGATAATACAACAAGTACTACTCCAGAGGTTAGCGTAGTTGCGTTTACATATGAAGTTGTTATTAATAAGATTAAGGCAAGCGATAAGAGTGAACTTGCTGGTGCTGCATTCAAGCTTGAGAAAAAGGTAAATGGTAGTTATGTTCTGGTTAAAGAATTTACATTAGAAGATAATTTAACTACATTCACCTTCTCTGGTCTTGATGATGGTACATATAAACTGACAGAGACTAAGGTTCCTGCTGGATATAATGGTATAGATCCTATTGAGTTTACAGTAACCGCAGATCACAGTGATCAAGAATTAACCGTGTTAAATGGTACACCTTTAGTTGATGATGCAATTTCATTCACTGCTAAAATTGATGAGGATGAATCAAGTCTTACAGCAAATGTTGAAAATAATTCAGGCTCTGAACTCCCCAGCACCGGTGGTATCGGTACAACAGTATTCTACCTCGGCGGTGGTGCAATGGTAGCAGTAGCAGGCGTATACCTGATTTCCAAGAAGCGCATGAAGAACACACAGGAATAATAAATCCATGTGAATAAAACACACAGACGGCAATAAACAAGATTAGAAACGACTAATTAACCTAATCATGCCGCCGATGGTGAAAGCCATCGGCGGCCATTAGGGAGGATCCCATGAAGAAGAAATCGAGCTTAATTACAACAATTATTTTTACTATAATGCTATTCGTGGGACTCTCCGTGATGCTTTATCCCATAGTCAGCAACTGGTGGAATTCCAGAGTACAGAGCCGTGCGATTGCCAATTACGAGGCAGCCATTTCAAATATGGACACCAGCGAAATTGAAGCAATGCTTGCACAGGCGAATGAATATAACGAGAAGATAGCAAGACTTGATTCTCCGTTTACGAATTACGATCAGATTCCCGGTTATGATGATATCCTTGATGTATCTGGCACAGGAATTATGGGATATGTTTCGATTCCGGTTATTCAGGTTGAGATTCCGGTTTATCACGGCACAAGCGAGGCGGTACTCAACATTGCGTCAGGACATCTTGAAGGCTCATCGCTTCCGGTAGGCGGAATCAATACGCATAGTGTAATATCTGCACACCGAGGACATCCCACAGCGAAGCTTTTCACCGATCTTGATAAGCTGGTGGTAGGTGATATATTTACAATAAACGTACTCGGAGCTGTATACACATACGAAATAGAGGAGATAAATATAGTTCTTCCGCACGAAATGGAAAAGCTCTCGGTAGTACCCGGCGAAGATATTGTAACTCTTATGACGTGTACTCCGTATGCGGTAAACACACACAGACTTCTGCTGAGGTCGCACCGTATCGAGACGAAATATGTTTCCAATGCAACGGTAATATCTGACGCAACAAAGGTTGATCCTATGCTTGTAATTCCGTTGGTAGCTTCTCCGTTGGTAATCGGACTGCTTATTTTCTGGGTATTCGGCGGAAAGAGACGTAAGAATCCCGATCTTCGATATATGATTTACAATTAGTAAAACTATTCTGATAAAACCAGTATTTCTGAAAGGGTGGTGAACGATATGCGTTTGAATATTCAAAGGTATCTGAAAGCAATGTTTTGCACGTTGAGTGCAGTACTGTTGATTCTGACCGGAGCTGTATTCACAGTTTCTGCTGAGACGATTACAGGAACTCTGACTCTCACTTGTAAAACGGAAGAAGTTACTCTCGTCGGCATGAACTGGAATATTTATCGTGTTGGTTCAAGAACAGAAACGGGTTTTGTACTTGACGGAGATTTCAGTGATTATCAGGTCGATCTCAGTGATTTAATCACAGACAGTAATCGTATAGCTGCTGCAAAGACACTTGAAAATTATGCAGTAATTGATAAGATAGTACCTTTATTTTCCGGAAAAACGGATGATATGGGTGTAGTAGAATTTGAAAATCTCGTTCCGGGATTGTATCTGATATCGGGAGATGAACTTGTTATAGAAGATATGACGTATACTCCCACGACATACCTGATAGAGATAGGACTGAGAGGACAGTCAGTTGATATTGACGCATATCCGAAGATCATATCAAGCGAAAAGAATCCGGAGGAGATTGATTATATACTCAAAGGCTTCTGGAGGGATGAGGACGGAGAAGATATCGTTGATGCTTCGCCTATAAAGGTTGAAATTTATAAAAATAATGAACTTTTTGATACTGTAATTCTTGACAAAACCAACAACTGGACGCACAGCTGGAAGGGGACTCAGGATGACGAATGGCGTGTAAAAGAAATAGAAATTCCTGATAATATAACTGTTGTGTATGACTCCAATGAAAGACAGTTTGTTGTTGTCAATACGCCGGAATCAGAGAAACCTCCGGTAACGACTACAACAACGATAACAACATCTGATGAAACAACAACTACAACAGCGGCAAAAACAACATCAAAAACTACAAAGAAAAATAATGATGATAAGATACCTCAGACAGGACAGCTCTGGTGGCCGGTGCCACTGCTTGGACTTATAGGAATAATCAGTATAGCAATTGGTCTGAGAATCTGTTCTATGGAAAAAAATGAGAGAAACGATGAAAATAACTAAAGGAAAATGTTTAGTAATAATCGGATCGCTGTTGCTTCTGGCGGCAGCGATTCTGATATTCAATAATATTCGTCAGGACAAAAAAAGCGGAGAACGTGCCAGAGAGGTTCTGGTGGCACTTGAAGCGAAAATAACCGACGAGGTAAAGAAATCAACAGAAACTCCGACTGGGCAGTCAGAGCAGAAGTATACTGCTCCGATTGAGGATCTTTTTGCACAGTATGGTACTGAGGAATCTGTAGCTCAGGAGAAGCTTGCAGAAATAGACGGAAACAGCTATGTGGGAATTATAGATATACCTGATCTTGGAATAAGGCTTCCGGTTATGAGTGAATGGAGCTATGAGAATCTTAAGATCAGTCCGTGCCGTTATTCCGGAAGGGCAGACGATGGAAGTCTTATTATTGCGGCACACAATTACAGTTCGCATTTTGGAAATATTAACTCACTTTCTGTGGGGAATGAGATGATATTCATAGGTGCGGATGGAACGGAATTTCATTATGAAGTGATTCAGATTGACACTCTTGATGGAACTGATGTTGAAGGACTTCTTGCAAATGACAGCGGCAATTGGGAACTGACGCTTTTCACCTGTACATTAAGCGGACAAAGCAGGGTATGCGTGAGGGCGGAAAGAATCGATAAGTCAGATGAAGCATCGCTGAGTGAATTAAGAATCATCAGATAGGGATTAATGAGTACAACGCTCACAGCCTGTTACGACTGTGAGCGTTATTATTGTGAGGAGGATGAGATTGGCTTTAAATCTGATTATATGTTGACTTATTATGTCGGACATGGTATAATAAAGCAGTAAATTAAAATAATTTGTAAGAGAGGGTGCGTAATGAAAATAATAAAATCAAAAGCAGCGTATCTTAGGCTGATGCTTATTATGTTGATGGTACTTACAGTACCACTAACATTGTTTTCGTGCAAATCAAAAAAAGGAAGCGAGCCTTCAAAAGTAAAGACAATAGATGATCTTCCGGGTGCTGTTATTGGTGTTCAGCTTGGAACCACAGGCGATATTTTTGTATCAGACTATGAAAAAGAAGGGTCGACGATAGAACGCTACAATAAGGCGGCAGATGCAGTTCAGGCATTAAAGCTTGGTAAAATTGACTGCGTAGTAATTGATAAAGCTCCTGCTGATGCTTTTGTAAAGATTAATCCTGATCTTTCTATTCTTGAGGAGAATTTTGCTGTTGAGGAATACGCAATCTGTATTTCCAAGGAAAATCCGGAACTTCGTGAGAAGCTTAATTCAGCCATCGAAAAGCTCAAGGCAGACGGAACACTTGACAGTATCATTTCAAACTATATAGGCGACGATACAAAGGGGAAATTCCCGTATATTTCACCGGAAAACGTTGACAGAAGCAATGGTACGCTCAATATTGCAACAAATGCTACTTTTGAGCCTTATGAATATATCGAAAAAGGTGAAATAACTGGAATTGATATTGACATGGCGAGAGCGATTTGTGATATTCTCGGGATGTCTCTGGAAATTCAGGATATAGAATTTGACAGTATAATAAGTGCGGTACAGTCGGGAAAGGCTGATGTCGGCGTATCAGGAATGACAGTTACCGAGGACAGACTGAAAAGTATTGATTTTACAGATTCTTATACAACAGCCACACAGGTTATAATTGTCCGCAACGGAAAAGGTGCGGAGGATGTAAGTCTTAAGGAAAAATTCAAAAACAATTTTATAGAGGATGACCGATGGAAATATATTACCGACGGTGTGCTTGTAACGCTTGAAATAAGCTTTTTTGCAGTGCTTATTGGTGTTGTTCTCGGATTCCTTATCGCTATACTGAGAAGTACTTGTGATAAAACCGGAAAATTCAAGATTATGAACCTTATTCTCAAGGCATACCTTACGATAATAAGAGGAACACCTACAATGGTTCAGCTTCTTATAATTTACTATGTTATTTTTGCGTCCTCTGATGTCAATAAGGTTTTTGTAGCAGTAATTGCTTTCGGACTGAATTCTTCTGCATATATTGCCGAAATCGTAAGAGGCGGCATAATGTCTGTTGATGCCGGACAATTTGAAGCCGGAAGAAGTCTGGGCTTCAACTACGCACAGACTATGAGATACTTTATTCTTCCGCAGGCGTTCAAGAATGTCCTGCCGGCTCTCTGCAACGAATTCATTGTTCTTATCAAGGAAACTTCTATTTCTGGTTACATCGGAATAATGGATCTTACAAGAGGAGGCGACTACATCCGTAGCCGTACTTACGAAGCGTTCATGCCTCTTATTGCCGTTGCACTCGTTTATCTCGTGATAGTAGTTGTACTCACATCACTTGTATCAAGACTGGAAAAGAGGCTGAAAAACAATGAAAAATAATGTTATTATAGAAGTAAAGGGATTGAAGAAATCCTTTGGCAAAAACGAGATACTAAAAGGTATAACAACAGAAATTCATAAGGGTGAAGTGGTAGTTATACTTGGTCCTTCCGGATGCGGAAAATCCACTTTTCTGCGATGTCTTAATCTGCTTGAACAGCCGACGGGCGGAAGCGTGATTTTTGATGGAGTTGAGCTTACAGCTGCATCAACGAATATCAATGAACAGCGGAAGAAGATAATGATGGTGTTCCAGCATTTTAATCTGTTTCCGCATCTGACGATTCTTGAAAATCTTACTATTGCTCCGAGAAAGCTGAAAAAGATATCAACTGATGATACCAATAGAAAGGCAATGGAGCTTCTTACGAGAGTTGGTTTGCAGGATAAAGCCGACAGCTACCCTGATCAGCTTTCGGGAGGTCAGAAGCAGCGTGTAGCTATATGCAGAGCACTTGCAATGGAGCCTGAGGTGATTCTCTTTGACGAGCCTACCTCTGCACTTGATCCAGAAATGGTAGGGGAGGTTCTTGAGGTTATGAAGCAGCTTGCAGGAAGCGGTATAACAATGATATGCGTTACGCACGAAATGGGATTTGCCCGTGAAGTTGCATCAAGAGTCATGTTTATTGATGAAGGTATTATCGCAGAGGATGATACTCCGCAGGAGGTATTTTCAAATCCGAAGCATCCTCGCCTGAAGGAGTTTCTTTCAAAGATTGTATAAATAAAATTACAGCTCCCCGAATAAATTCAGGGAGCTGTTTAATTAGTAGTCGCATACATTTGTTTTGAGAAGTTTTCTGGTTCGTGTGATTATAAGCGGTACAACGGTCATAACGTTGCAGAGAATAAGAGCTATAATTGCTACCGGTGCATAGTAAACAATGTACAGACCGTTTGGAAAAAGAACGAGATGATTGAAGAGATATAATCCTATGAAGAATATTATTCCTCCGAGAGTAAGAACTATTGCGTCCATGCAGAGAATTTCTCCGCAGATTTTTTTGATAATCTGCTTCTTTGAAATTCCGATAGCCCTGTATACTGCAAATTCAAATTCTCTTCGCTGGTACATTCCGACGAAAACAGCATTTACTGTAACAGAAAGAATAAGTGCGAGGAAGATAACCACAATAATAAATATTGTATTAAAAATACAGTAAGTATCATAAATGTCTTCTCTCAACGGTATTTCTATATGAACCGGATATTTCTCTGCTAAGGTTTGAGCGTGTTTTAATACTTCTTCTTTAGAAATTCCTTTGCCCAGAATAATCATTTCATAGCCATTTTCTTCTTCAGAGCCGATGTAATACTGGGTATATCCGGGTTCATTAGTAATTCCGGCTATTGTAAAATCATAATAAAAATCATTTTCATCATCATCAGGAGAAATTACATCTCCTACTTTATATCCCTTAGTGTCAGCCATAAGTCTGCTGAGTACTACGGTGTGTTCCTTTACATTATCGAAATTGCATTTGATATCAAGCTGTTCACAGAAGGTTTTGAAATCGTCAACTGTTCGGAAGGTAGAACATAAAGAACCGTCTGTAAATCCCATTATTGTTTTGCGTTCAATTTGATTGTACCAGCCTGTTTCAATTACAATAACATCATCACGCTTTTTCATTTCGTCACGGAAAGCATTGTAATTTTTAGCATTTTCGTCGTTGTATCCCATATATACCTCAATAAATTTATCATTGAGACTGCAGGCGTAATCCCAGTTCTCCTGAGGTGTATATATGTATAAGCCGCCAAGATATGCACCGAAGCTCAGGAATATCATGAACATAAGCAGTATGCAGCGAGTCTTGTTCTGCTTTATGAAATACAATGGTGAAAGCGGCTTCATACTTTCTCACCGCCTTTGACTGCACTCACATCTCCGTCCCACATTTCAATGATGCTGTCAGCGTCGTTAAGAATTGAACGGTCGTGTGTGATTACAAGCACGAGGTTTTCCATTGAGTATCTTTTTAGAATCTTCATTACAGCGAAGGCGTTTTCGTGATCAAGAGCAGCAGTTGGTTCATCTGCAAAAAGAACCTTAGGATCATTTATCATTGCTCTTGCGATAGCGGTTCTCTGACGCTGACCGCCGGAGAGCTTTGCCGGACGCTTTCCGAATTCCTTTTCAGTCAGTCCGAAGCTTGCAAGAAGCTCCTTTGCCTTATTCTCGATTTCGGGAGTATTCGTAGCAGCAGCAACAGTTACATTGTCAACAGCACTCATGTAGGGGACAAGAAAATGTCTCTGGAATACGAATCCGAATTCGTTGCGGCGGATATTTTCTCTTTCACTGTTTTTGAGTCTGGTAAGCTCCTTGCCATTGTAGAGAATACTTCCGTCAGTAGGCATTTTCAGTGTTGAAAGGCAGTACATCAGCGTAGATTTACCAGAACCCGAAGGTCCGATAATACCGATAAGACCTTTATCGGGGAGCGTGAGGTCAAATCCTCTGAGTGCATATACCTTTTCAGCTTTTTCCATATCATAAATCATTGTGATTTTTTTGATTTCAAACATTATATATTCCTCCTATCAGTACATATCGTCTTCCATTGCATCTATTGTTCTTATTTTATAAAGTGCATATCTTATCGGTATCTGAAGAAGTCCGAAAAACAGTACAAATGCACAGACTACTTCTGTAATTTTATCCGGATAGAAATATTGACAAGCGATACCCTTTGGCTTCATTATTATCATATCAAGAGCATACACCAATAAAGCAGTTATTACAAGTCCAATTAAGACTGCGGTTACGAAAGTGAACAGAAGTTCTCCGATAATGGAAAGGTATATAGACCTTCTTGAATAGCCGATTGAGCAGTACAGACACCATTCATTGTGACGGTCACGAAGATATGTTGTATATACTACAAACAACGAAATAAAGAGTAATACGAAAATTCCGATATAAATATATTTTGTTGCTGCTTCCATTTCATTTTCTACATAATTTTTGAAATCATCTGTCTGGGTAGTATAGTCCATAACATAGTCGTTTTCCTTATCGTATTCACGTCCGATTACTGGAAAATACTTTGTTGCGTCGTCAACACGCTTGTCTGTAAGAATATATATAGAATTATAAAGTTTTGCGTCCATAATACCGTACCCGAAATACAGATCGCAGTCAAGCATACCGGTTATGGTGTATTCGCCTTCTCCGTATGTCTCACCGACTTCAAAAAAATTGTTCAGCATCGTCGCTTTGTCAAGAACAAGTTCATTCGGATTTTCAGGCAGACGTCCCTCAATCAGCTTTGCTTCCATATGGTCGAGCAGTATATCAGCATATTCGGGTTCAATCATTGGTATATGATAACCTGTCTGAGCTATTGGCGGCTTTATGTTAATCCATGTGGAAGAAGCAGGAAATGCTTTTATGACATCCTCTGCACCGTCAAGCTTATTTGCGAATTCCCGGTACATTTCTTTCCATATTTCATTCAACTCATCTTCATTCATATCTCTGTATTCTTCTCCGTCTAAATCGAGAGTAACACCGATTTTACACATACGTTCATAGGGATCAAGCCATGATTTTTTGCACGTTGAATTCGTTGACATTATAAGAAAGTTTGTGACGTAGATGATGGCAAGACACAGGGACAGACTTACAATAAGCACTGAAACTCTCCGCTTGTTATTGCGTATATACCGCATCGGAGAGAGCTTCTGTTCTTTTGTTTTTTGTTTCATTACATCTCCTCCATATTTTTGATAAATTAATTATACAATATTTTTCTGAAAAATAAAAGTAACCGCAGTCACTATTTATTATGACTGCGGTCATATAGTGGTATTACCCTTTTATTGCCACAATAAGCTTAGCCCTGTCGTGAATTCCCGTTTTTTCGTAGATAGAAGATATATAATTTTTTACCGTTCCCTCCGAAATATAGAGCGTTTCGGCAATCTGCCTGTTTGTAAGTCCCTGAGCAAGAAGCGAACAGACTTCCTTTTCACGCTCGGTTATACTGTCGGGAAGCGTTTCATTTTTCGCAGACGAACTCATTATTGCAGCAAGCCGGCTCATCACTCTGCTGTCGATAACATTTCTTCCGCCCATAATCTGTTCTATGGCACCGAGTATAGCGTCCTTTCCGCTGTCCTTGAGGAGATAACCGTCGGCACCGCCGGAAATAGCATCAGTAATATTCTTGTCATCATAAAAGGTAGTCAGAACAAGAATCTTGATATCGGGGTATTGATTTTTCATTATGCTGATAAGTTCGATACCGCCCATACCCTTCATGTTCAGATCTACAAGAGCAAGAGAACATTCCTTTTCTCTGAGCATGGAAAGAGCCTCATTTCCATCGTGAGCCATGCCGATTACATCCATATTGTTGAGCGTCAGAATAATTTCAAGACTTTCAAGCAGAAGTGTTTCATCATCAACAAGCAGAATCTTTATCATGTTCATTGGTACCTCCTTCAAAAGGCAGTGTTATTTCAGTTTTGAATCCGTTATCGTTTGAGAATGAAGCCGATCCTCCGCATTTATTTGCGTATGACCGGATTTTTTTCAGTCCGAAGCCGTCTCTTAGCCGTGCAGAGGAATTTATAGCAGAAAAATCGCTTGTGCCGTTATCATTTACGGTGAGTTTTATATGAGTGCTGTCGGCAGTAATATGCAGGAAGAAAACATCAGCGTTTCCGTGCTTTACACCGTTTGAAAGGATTTCCTGAAACGCTCCGGTAAGGAATTCCGTGTGTTCACGGGGAATAAAAAGATCGTTATTGTCTTCAGGGACATCCCTGTGGATAACTCTCATGGTATCCATAACAAATTCGTCAGCAGCCGTATTAATTCCTGAAAGGAAATCTCCAAGGGAAATGCTTACAGCTTCATTGTCAAGAACTCGGACTGCATGACGGATTGAATCAAGCCCTGAGCGAATGCGTTCTCTTGCGGTAATAATTTTTTCACAGGCTTTTTCAGGTGATTTATCAAAGAGCATTTCAGCCGCTTCAAGTGTAACAATTGCTGCTGTAATTGAATGTCCGACGCTGTTGTGGATGCTCCGGCTTATATTTTCGCGTTCTTCAAGACGTGCGTTTCTGTCTGAAAGGAAATTTTTAATAACAAGCTCCTGATTCAGTTTTTTAGTGTACATCTCACTGAGAGCAGTTATACCGACAGCTTTTGGAATGCTTTTTCTTGCTTCATAATACCTGAGAATAATCGTTTCAGCGGTGAAAAGAAGAAAGGCTTCTGCAGCAAGAATCAATAGACGGAAAATTAGTAAAGGAAGATTACCAATACCTGAGAACAGAGAATAAAGAAGGTATGCAGATGAAGGAAGGAAAAGACGGATTTTTTTTCTGAATCCGGATTCATACATTATTGTGAATGCGTGTAAATTGCCTGAGAATACTGCAAATAATCCGGTAAGGACAGGCATTAAATATGAATGAAAATTTTTTTCATTGTCAGAAATGCTTCTGAGCGTCACGCAAATCATTATAAGTCCATAAAGGATAAATGTCGCTTTTATATTAAGCGTTGAAAAAAGAGTGGCTAAGGTAAGAAGCGTTATAAATACAGATGAAAATACATAATTGTCAGTTTTTTGCATACAAATCACCGATATGATTATAGCACATTTCTGGCACGATTTCAATATGTCTGCGGTAATATTGCAGCCGAAATACGGTAAAAAAATATTGTAAGTATGGAAAAAATATGATATAATATCTGAGAAGAAGTAAATACAAAGGGGGATAAATATGGTTATTGAAACAGAAAGACTGATACTGCGTCCGTTCCATGAAAATGATGCAGAAAATGTATATTTATACGCAAAGGATCCTGATATCGGACCAATTGCCGGCTGGCCTCCGCACAAGAGCGTTGATGAGAGCAGAGAGGTAGTCCGTACAGTTTTTTCAGGCAGAGAATGCTATGCTGTATGTCTTGGATGTGACGGAAAGGCAATCGGAGCCATTGAACTGAAACTGAACGGTCATACCGATATGACTGACAGGGACGATGAATGTGAGCTTGGCTACTGGCTTGGTAAGCCGTTCTGGGGGCAGGGGATTATACCAGAAGCTGTCAGGGGGCTTCTTCGCCACGCCTTTGAGGATATCGGAATGAGAAAGGTATGGTGCGGATATTATGAAGGCAACGATAAGTCGAAGCGTGTACAGGAAAAATGCGGATTTGTATACCAATGGACGACTCAGGATGTTGATGTTCCTCTGATGAACGAACTAAGAATCGGTCATGTCAGCTGTCTGACCAAAGAGGAATGGAAGAAATTTTCAGAGGCTGAATAATTTTTATGTCGGATTATCAGGAGGATTTATGATACAGGATATTTACCCAAGCAGACTTGATAACAGCTTCAAGAATCTTTTACCGGACAATCGGGATTACCTTCTTTATTTTGATGATGAAGGAAGGCTTCTGACAAAGATTGAAGGCGGCTGTCTCAGCTTTACGGAAGCTTCGGGAAAATCCGATGCTGTATATCTTTTTTCTTTGGATGACAGACGCTATTTTCTATCAGTAAAAGAGTATGAATGCTTGACTGAGGGTTATGAATTCCGTTCACTGAGAGAACTTCGTGACAAATGTACCGGAAAAGAGGTGTTTGCAGCATTCACTGCGTATCATCTGTGGAAATGGTACAGCGATAATAAATACTGCGGGAAATGCGGCGTATATTTTACTTACGATACAACAGAAAGGTCTCTTTATTGCAGTAATTGCAGAAACAGGATTTATCCGAGGATTAATCCTGCTGTTATTGTCGGAGTTACGAAAGGTGACAGTCTGCTCATCACGCGGTACAGACACGGGTATGCTCATAATGCTCTTGTAGCAGGTTTCACCGAAATTGGTGAGACACTTGAACAGACTGTTGAACGTGAAGTGATGGAGGAAACCGGAATAAAGGTAAAGAATATACGTTACTACAAATCTCAGCCATGGGGAATGGCTCAGGATATACTTATAGGATTTTTCTGTGATGCTGCTGATGAAGGTGATATACATATGGATGAAAATGAACTCAAATATGCCGAATGGATAAAGCGTGAGGATATCGTATTACAGCCGAATAATTTCAGCCTGACAAATGAAATGATGAGAGTATTCAAAGACGGAGTGTAAATGTACAGGGTTACGGTATCTGTTTATAATAAGACACCACCGTATCAGATGACATACGGTGGTGATACTTTTATGTTTGATTCATTGTTGTAATTATGTAATCAAGAACATCGTTATTGACAAAATAATCCTCATGGCTGACGTCGTCAAAGATTTTTATTTCTGAATTATTAAAGCATTCTGCAACCTTTTTCTGCAGAGAAGCATTCAGAGTTGTGTCAGAATCAGAGCCGATAACATATACAGGACACGAAACATTCTTTGCATATTCTGCAGCTTGAATATTGTTGGAAATAAAAATTCTGAGTGGTCCCCAGAAGATAGGCACCATTTTGTTATATAAATCAGAAACATCACGATAACCAGCCGCTATGAACAAAGATTGTACTTCACGGACGCCTGCAAGATATGTAGCTATTCCTGTTCCATAACTATGTCCCATAATTACGATATGTGCCTGTGGATATTCTTTTTCAGCCCAGTCATACAATTCAGTTGCTGTCTGTTGCATTGTTTTCAGATTCATCTTGCCTTTGCTATGCTGAGTACCATAATAGTCGGCAGATATAAACGTACAATCAAACTTTCCCGAGTATATACCAACGGAGTTATATGCAATATAATTTGAACCGCCAAAAAACAAAATCACTCTGTCAGACGGTTTTTCAAGATTATATCCATATCCCGTTAATGTATCATTGAATTTAATAAACTGTGGCTCATAAGATATTTCATTTATTTTTTTGGCACTTTTATAAAACGAATAACTTATTGTCTGCATAATAAAATTACAGGAAAAACCTATTATTAAAAACCACATCAGTATTATCAAGAAAAATCGTATTATTTCCATTGTTATTTTCCTTTTTGACATTGTATTCTTTCTTTGGCTGAAAGTATTGTCCTGAGCAGAAGAAATAAAGCCACTTTTGACGTCAAAAATGGCTTTTGATATTTATATAAGTGAATAGTCCTTATCATTCGTTCTTTTTACTATCTTATTTTTTTTTGATAATAATTCCTCCAACCTTGTAGATGCTGTCAGATGGTATAACTCCTCTGACACAGCTTGTCGGATAAATATTTGAGTTTCTACCTACTATCGTTCCGGGATTGAGTACGCTGTTGCAGCCGACTTCAACGTAATCACCAAGCATTGCACCGATTTTTTTAATTCCTGTTTCAAGAGATTCCTCTCCGTTTTTGATAACTACGTTTGTCTTGTCAGATTTCACGTTGGAAGTGATAGAACCAGCGCCCATATGCGATTTATAGCCAAGAATACTATCCCCGACGTAGTTGTAATGCGGTGTCTGAACATTATCGAAGATAATTACATTTTTGAGCTCAGCTGAATTTCCTATAACACAGTTCTTGCCGATAAGAGCACTTCCGCGAATGAAGGCACAGTGGCGAATCTCAGTTCCAGCTCCGATAATGCACGGTGCTCCGATATATGCACTCGGAAAAACCTTTGCAGTTTTATGGATCCATACGTTTTCAGAGGGATTATCGTATTCATCAGGATCAAGGCTGCTGCCAAGCTCAATGATAAGATTGCTGATGCCCTTGAGAGCCTCCCAAGGATATGTAAAATGGGTGAGATAATCAGCGGCAGCTGTATGTGAAAGATCAAAAAGATCAGTAATTTTTATATTGTTCATTGAAAACCAACTCCTTTAATATATAATTATACTATATATCGCCTTTAATGTCAAGAAAATTGGATGAAATGACACATTTCCGCGATATAGCTTTACTTTTTTGCCTTTATATGGTAGAATATGAATATTATAGGAAGTGAGATTATGAAAGAAAAGATTGTGAATTTTCTCAGAAGACCTTTCTTTGCGTTTGCTATTATCATAACTGTAATGCTTGCTGTATTGTGGATGTTTGTCTTCGGACGTGAAAATAAAATTTCCGGAGGAAATACTCAGCCAGAAGCAATTGTTGTATCAGCCGGAGTTACTTCCACCACGACTGACGTATCAACGGCAACATCCACAACGACTTCTTCGACTACAACATCTGTCGCGACAACAAAAACTTCAGCTGCTACTTCAACAACCACTTCAACTACTACATCCACTACAACTACGACGACCGCCACAACGACAGAACCGCCAGTTGACGTCTACGAATCGGGACAGGTGCTTTCACCATACCTTAATGTCGGTAACTCGCCGAACAGCAGCTTCTATCAGCAACGCATGGCTGTTGCCGGAGATTCTATTGCATCGGGCTTCTGTTTGTACGGATATATCCCTCCTGAGCATAATATCGCTAAAGAATCAGTCGGACTGTGGAATTATGCCGGAAATATTTTCCCCTCAGGTATGGGAATGATCGACACGATAGCTTATATGCAGCCTCGTCTGCTGTATATTTCTATGGGTATGAACGATCTCCCCAACTGTAACCCTGACGGCTTTGCAGCTGCATATTATGACCTTATATCACAAATCATGGCTGTTGCTCCGAATACACAGATAGTTGCCGCCGGAATCTCTCCCGTAGCCGATTATGTGACCTACTCCACAAATGATAATATCCGCAATTATAATTATGCACTTGAAAATATGATATACTCCATAGGCTCGCCTCAGGTGTACTATTTTGACGCATATTCTGTCCTTGCGGATGGAAATACACTCGCTCTGAGCAACTATTATTCGGGCGGTGACGGAATCCACCTCGCCTCTCATAGCTATAACGATATTCTTACTGCTCTCTTTAATTTCCTTGACACAACCCCTGTCCTTGAACAGATAATGTATACAGAACAATAAAAATATTACCATAGCAATTATGTAGGGGATGGCGTCCTCGACGTCCCAAATATGTTTTATACATTCTGACTCCCATACCGATGTATGGGAGTTTTTATTTTCCTCGATATAATTAAAACAAAAATATTTATAAAAAGTTCGTCTTTTTGGGGTGTGAAAATCACTTATTTATATAAAGACAAGTTATGTCACGTCAGACATCGCAAAAGGAGGAACTTTTATGAAAAAAATTACAGCATTTTTATTTGCACTTACAATGGTATTTACATCTACTGCTTGCGGAGAAAAGAAAAAATCCGACGTCAGCAAACCGCCCGTAGAAGTAACTGTAACACAGACCTGCTACGCAATAGAGGAGAAGTCTATTGACCTCAGCGATTTAGCCTATGCCGGTCAGACTGCCGTATACGATGACGGAATATGCCTGTTCTACAATGATTTCAGCAACTGCACAAGATTTGCACGAACAGACAAGGATTTCAATATCGTTGCTTCTGGCGGACTTGACGGAGTTATAGGTACATACAGTGTCAACAGTGACGGAAGTTTCGACGCTGTTATTTCTGAAACTGACTATGAATTTGAATACGATGAAAGCGGCGCCATCACCAACTATGAGGAATATTTCGAAAATGCTGTATTTACATTCCGGCTTGTTTCCTACGACAGCAGCGGAAATGTCCTCAGTGAGTGCGAAATTGAGGAAATATCCGACTACTACGACGCAGAAATTTCCGGTTCAAAACAGCTTGTTTCATGCGGTGACGGGAAATTTATCTACAATTTCGGAAGTGGTCTTGCACTTTTCGACAGCGAGGGAAAAATTATCGAGATAAACAACGGCAATGAATATTATGACTGCTATCTCACAAGTCTGCCCAACGGAAAAATATTGTACAGCAATAGTTTTTCATACGGCTATATGGAAGAAGATACCGTCAAAATCCCCACTGACCTTAAATATACTGAAAAGTTCGGTTCAATGTATACACAGGCGATAAAAGGAACAGGCGATTTCATTGCTTATTTCAATCTCAGCGGCGGTTTATATGGTCTTACTGAAAACGATGAAATAATTCTTGTGGTTGATTACAACAAATCGCTCATTTCTGAGGCTTATAATATTTTCCCGATTGACGACGGAAAATTCGTTATCAGCAATGGAACACCCACTCTTAAAATATGTACACGCCGTCCCGATGACTATGTTGAAAACAGAGAACCCATTGAAGTTTGGATGATCGAACGTGCATCAACTCAGATGCACGATGACGCAAAGGAGTTTTCCTCTCTCCATGACAATTACTTTGTAAACGTCAAGGAAAACGTCAAATATGATGATGTTCCTGCCGCAATGCTTACCGGTGACGTTCCGGATGTACTCTATTACGCTAATACCGGCGATATGATAAGATACACAAATCTCGGCGGTCTTGCCGATCTCACACCAATGCTTGAAGGCGATACAGGACTTCCAAAGGACGATATTCTGCCGAATCTCCTCGATGCACTCGAATATAAGGGCGGTATATATACAATTCCTGAGATGTACAGCATAAAAGCACTGATAGCAAAAAAGGATTTCATAGGCGATGAGTACCGTGACTGGTCTATTGAGGAATTTATGGAAATATACGACAGCCGTCCGGAAGGAATGAGTATATTTGAAGAACCATATATGTATTTCAGTCTGTTGGGACAGGATATCTGGATCGACTACATGAATGGCACCTGTAATTATGATTCTGAGGAATTTATAAGGCTTCTGGAAATAGCTAAAGAAGCTGAAAAAATGAGAGGAGAAATTGACTACGATGATCCGGAATATAACAAAAAGCGTTTTTCTATGTTAAAAGAAGGAAGAACTATGTTCGGCTCAAACATCATAAATACTCCGACTTTACGCCAGTTTTTCAGTGATGTCGGTGTGAGAGGAATGAAAATAGACGACGTATCATTCCTTAATTTCCCCGAAAGCGGAGGAAAAATACACCTTGACAGCTGCTACTCAATAACATCCGAAGCCAAAAATCCTGACGGTGCATGGAAATTTGTTTCCCATGTCCTCAGGGAAGAAGAACAAGAAAGTGGCGGATATACAGTATGGTCTCATCCCCTGACAAAGAAAGCCTTCGATAGATATCTTGAAGACTATATCACTCCGCCGGAAGGTCCCGATATAAGCAAGCACAGTATAAATGGTATATCCTACGATGTGGAATTGTCCGCTTCTGAGGAACAGGTCAAGCGTCTCGGCGATTTTATCCTCAGCTGTGATGAGCTTGCTTTCTACGACAGAGAAATAGAAACGATTTTTCTATCTGAATATAACCGCTTCCTGAACGATCAGATAACAGCCGAAGAATGTGCACAGAATTTACAGAGCCGAATTGAGATTCTTCTTGCGGAACAGACATGACTTTAAACGGAGGTAATATTATGAAAAAATTATCAGCAATTTTACTTGCACTTACGATGCTGCTTACTGCGGCTTGTGCCGACAAAAGCGGAAACAGCTCCGATATCAGGGAGCAGACTGCACAGGAAATTTCCGTTGTTCAGCCGCTTTACAAGGAATCGCAGATAAAAATCGGCGAGCGTTTCAGTGAATGCGTAAGTATTCAGAAATACAGCGGAGGTTATTGCTTCTTCTACGAGGATTCAAAACATGAACTAAAGCTTGTGAAGCTCGACAGCAATTTCACGGTATCAGAGCCGATTTCTCTCGGTAAATCGCTTTCTGTCGGCTGGGGAACCATAGTTCACGATGACGGAAGCTTCACTATACTTTCGCCCGTCACCGATTACGAAATAGAATACGATGAATACGGCGTCATGAAAAATTACTCATCCTTTATAAGAGAAGGCAGCGTTTCCTTTGTACTGACTGACTACGACAGCTCCGGAAATATTACTGCTCAGCATGATGTTACCGGAATGGAGCAATACTACAATTTGAGACAGAGCAGACTTTCAGCGATGATTCCCTATAAAGACGGCGGATATTTAGTTCCTCTCGGATGCGGTGTTGCCATTATCAGCGAGGACGGAACTGTTACAGACGGACAGGTATACGAACAGCAGCTTGCGGATTTTGGTCTTGACTGCGACGGAAAGCTTATCATGTCAATGAATCATGGCTTTGCATACATGGATGGGGATTCTCTCAATATTCCGGACGAGCTTATAAATTACGAAGAAAGGCTTATGCTGGAATCGTCTGCAAAGACAGGAGAAATGGGCTTCAAGGCATTTTTCAAAAAGGATGACGGAATCTACGGGCTTACGGACAGCGACGAGCTTCTTCATGTCGTGGATTTCAGAGGTTCTCTTATCGACAGTGTAGAGGTCAATGATTATGTATTCTGCGGCGACGGTCAATTCCTGGCAGCTGGAATGGAAAGCGATTACCTCACGCTCCACACACGCCGTCCGGATGATTACAGGGAAAACAGAAAAACAGTGGATTTATGGCAGATTTACGGCGGCGGCGGAGACGGACATGCAACTGCCTTCAACAAGCAAAATGACGATTATCTTGTCAAAATGGCAATTGATATTAAAAATCTTGAAGACCTCAGTCAGGCGGTGCTTACCGGAGATTCTCCCGATCTGATTTTCTACACAAACAGGTCAGTTCTTGACGGAATGCTGAATCTCGGTGCGGCGGCTGATATTTACCCGTACATGGAATCCTACGACGGCGTAAAGCGTGATGATATCATGCCTAACGTGCTTGAAGCCTTTGATATGAATGGAAAGCTCTATGCCATTCCTGAGAATTTCTGTGTTTCGTCATGGTACGCTAACAGCAATGTCGTTGGTGAGGAATACCGCAACTGGTCGTTTGATGATATGTATGAGAAATTTGAAAGCTGTCCCGATGATATGTATTTTACAGATGAGCAATACAATAATGATCTTTTCACTACTATATTATCAGATAACTTAACTCCTTGGGTTGACGCTGAAAACGGTACCTGCAATTTTGACAGCAAGGATTTTGTAAAGCTTCTGGAATTCTGCAAAAATACTAAGAATGCTTCTGCACTGGATGTGACAGCTGACCGAGATGCCGAATACCTTAAGAGACAATCAACGGTAATGAACGGAGAACACGCCATGATCTCTGTAAATTCCAGTTCAAGATATGGAGTTCTTCATGCTGCGGAAGAACTCGCAAGAATGGGACTGCCTTTCTCAGAGGCTTCTATTCTTAATCTGCCCGGCGGAAACGGCAAGGGTATGATGACCTGCGACAACTGCTTTACTATCATGAATACCGGCGATTGTCCTGACGGTGCATGGGCATTCGTTTCGTATCTGCTGAGCGATGAAAGGCAAATTCCTATGGGAGAGGAATTTCCCGGCTGGAACTGGACAAACAAGAAAGCCTTTGAAACCGGACTTAAGAATTCTGTTACCAAAGAACCGCAAACACGAAAAGTAAGTTCAAACTTAGAAAACGGAGAAATTGTTGAATTTGAATATCCTCTTGTTATTACAGAGGAGGATGTTCAGAGATACAAGGAATTCGTAATGAACTGCACAGAGCTTGAATATAGCAATTCTGATATACGCCAAATACTGTGGGAGGAAATCGAGCGATATAAAAACGACGAGATAACAGCCGAAGAATGTGCTGAATTTATCCAGAGCAGGGTAGAGATTCTTTTGGCAGAACAAGGATGAATATAACACCGTACAAGGTCTTATGATGGACTTTGTGCGGTATTTTTATATTATACAGAATTTTTTGCATAAAATACATATATTTTGTAATTTGTCTTGAAATTTCTGAAAAATGTGATACAATATAAATAATGAGTATTTATACCAAAATAAAGAGACGGGAGGTCTTGTATATGATGATTTGAAGAAATTTACAGCAAATATAATGGTTGGTGTGAATATTGCAGCAGAAAGTATCAGTATTTTGCTGGAGAGAACAGTATAGGGCTTCATTATGTGTACGGATAAGGAGTCTTAGAAATGATACAAGTTTCTTGATATTGATGAACTCTCACTAACAGCAGCTGCTGTCGGAAATTAAATAATTGTTTGTAATTATAATCTTAAAGAGGGAAGTATTATGAAGAAAAAGAAGCAAAAGAATATCAAATCAAAAATATTTACACGTTTTGTTTCTGCAACACTTATAGCAGCACTATCTGTAAATGGATACTACGCATATAATTTGTTTGGCGGTGATATAGCAAAAGCGTCAAGCTACAAGGGAAAGAACAGTGAGCAGATTGAACTGCAGCAGGAACGTGATGCAAAGAAAAAAGCTGAGGAGAAAGCGGAAGCAGTTTCCTATATACCGCCTTTATTCAGTAACAATATTGATATGGTAATTGTGGATGAGGACGATGCGGAAAAACTGTTCAGTGAGATTCGTTATGAAATGAATCTTTTTGATATCGGTGATACTTTTCCGTTTTCATATTTTCGTTCAAATAAGTATTTTGATGTCTATACTATGCAGCAGTACCATAATGGAATAGAAGTATACGGACATGAAATAAAAATGACAGCTGACAAAGCAGGAAGACTTCTGTCTGTTAATGGTAATCCAGCTAAGCTGAAGGATTTTGACACAACGGTTACCCTCAGCGAAAATGAAGCTTATGAGTATGCGGAGAAATATCTCAAGAGTGAATACCAGCTGACTGACGATGATGTGACAATTAAGTCTCGCGGTAAGAAAATCGGCTTCGATGAAAACAATGAGCCTGTAATGGGGTATTTGTTTGATTATACACCTGGAAATAGTTCAGAGCCTACGGGGTGTATTTTAATAGAAGGCAATAAAGGGAAAATTATCAGTGATATGTCATATTTTTCTCGCGATATGACACAAATTGATTTGGAAGGACAACAGGTAAATCAGACGCTTTGGATATCAGAGGATAGGGATGAATACAGGCTTGAGGATACTGATAGAAGAATAAGAGTGATAAAAGGGAGCAACACTAATCGTAATGGCGTGTATACATGGAATCGTGATGAATCATCTCCTAATAAAAGCGGAGTTGACGCACTTGCTAATTTGCAAAGAATATACGATTTTTACAGAGATGTTTTTGACAGGATTGGTATTCACAATAATTCAGAGAACTGGTTGGACGTATTTGTAGATGTTGGAGATATAAATATGTGGAGCAACGCACAAATGCGAGAATCTGGAAATACTATTGAATTCGGAACTAACTTTTTTATGACAACGAAGGCTGCATATTTAGATGTTGTTGCTCATGAGTACGGACACGGTATTGTATTTACGGAAAGTGGAATATCAGCAAGTGAAAGCTTGTATTCTCAATCGTCAGCTATAAATGAAGGGCTTGCAGATATTTTTGGTGAATTAGCAGAGGATTACTGTGATGACAGATTATTGAACGGAACTTGTAACTGGATTCATGGTACTAGCAGAAACATCGCTAATCCAACAGATGAAAAAAATGAAAATATACTTTTGGAAACAAAAGCTGTATATAATGCTACGGATTGGGCAAGTGATGAGTGTCACAATGCGTCATATATAACCTCTTATTCTGCCTATCTCATGACTCAAGGCATTAATGGCACAGAGGCACTTACAAATGAGGAACTTGCGAAACTGTATTACAATTCTCTTAATCAGCTGAATGGTGGATGTACATTTACAGAATTACGCAGTGTTATAATGAATACAGCAAGTGAAATGTGTAATAACGGTGATTTATCAGTAAACAAACTGGAAACAATAATGGATGCTTTTGATCGTGTTGGAATTGACGATGGTATAACGAGTCTTACAAAAGATGCTACTCTTTATATTTATGATGAAAATAATAAACTATATAAAAATAGTGAACTTATCATTTATCAGATGTCAGGATTGGATAAAGAAGAATATGTAACAGATGTTCGTGTTGAAAACGGAACGTTTCATCTTGCAAACGATCTGCAACCAGGTATTTATATTGGTTATGTAAAAGATATGGATGAGCCGGACAATTATAAGTCGTTTACTTTTGCAGTGAATGATAATGTTAATGATCAATTAGTTCAGGACTATGAAAACAGATACAACATTTTCACTAATTTTGGCACGCCTAATAAAGAAGTAGCACTTGTACTTGATGTTTCATACAGCATGGAAGGAGAACCGATAGCTCAGACAAAGCAGGCGGCACTTAATTTTGTAGAAACAGTATTTGAAGCTAATCCGAATATAAATGTAACTCTTATAACTTTTGCTGATGATGCAACATTAAGATTAGAATCATGCAATAATGAGGCACAGCTTTGTGGCACAATTATGGGACTTGACATTGAATCCGGAACCAGAATGATTGAAGCGTTAAGTATTGCGGAAGGTATACTTGATGAGAATGATGTGGACAATAAATATATTATTTTTATGAGCGATGGTGTTTCAGGTGACTCACCTGAACAAGTAGCAGACAGCATAAAAGATAACGATATTATTTTATGCTCGCTCGGATTCTATCATAGCAGCAGTGACGGGGCTGGTGTTATGAGTGATATTGCCTCACCGGGTTATTATTACAATGTAAAAAATGCTGCTGATATTCAGGGCGTATTTGATGAAATAGCACGTCAGGTCAGCGGTGAAGTGTATGATATCATTGAAATCGAATGTCCTGTGGATGTTGTTGTCAGCTACGATGGTGAAACACTAAGCTCTGCTGCAGAAAAACAGAACCTGAGAACATCTTTTGGCTCTATTACATTTGAAGGTGAGAATAATGAGAAAAAAGTCCTCAGACTGAATCGGAAAGCTGATTATGAAATCTGTATTTACGGTACTGGAAAGGGAACGATGGATTATACCGTTTCCTATGCTGATGATAACGGAAAATATTCAGATGTAAGAAAATTTAAAAAGATCCCGATACGGAAGAATACCATAATTTCAACACAATCGAGTAAAGTAAAAGAAACAATATTAAAAGTTGATAAAGATGGTGATGGAAAATTTGATGTACAATATTCCGGAACAAATAAAAGAAAGGGAAGCGTGCAGCCAGATGATTTCTGGAGAAAGGCTTTTATAATGCCGATAATAATATTTGCATTATGGATTGTTCTGGAAATCATTCTTCTTGTAATAAGAATAAAGCGTAAGAGAGTCTGCGATATTTGTGGAGCTGAGCTGCCACGCAGAAAGATTGAATTCTGTTCAAAATGCGGAAATTCGCTGAATAAGAATAATGAAACTCATATGTGGGGGGTACCTTTCAGAGGTAAAAGAACTGTATTTATTTTGAAAACAACTCTTGCAGCAGTATGCGTACTTATAACTGTTGGTACTACATTTATGTATCGTTCAGCGGCAAATACGATTTATTTACAGATTAGAAATTCGGATTTTGTATCAGCAAGAATGATGTATAATAAAAACATAGAAGATAAAGAAATACCTCGTTTTTATCTTTCTGCTGTGACTGATATCTATCTGAAAAAGGTTGAAAAAGCACAGAATAAAGGAAAAATCAGTGATGTAGAAGCAGAAAATATCTATCAAGCTGTTGCTTCGATGGATATGGGAAAAGCTTCAGATAATGCAAAAACTAAATTAGAAACAATTTCTGTACAGGAATAAACAGAAAAAATCCTGGATTTTTTTAATGACGAAATATAGTCATTTGTGCTAAAGGTGCTTTTTTAATGTGAGGTATCATAATTGTAAGTGGATCGTTGCAAGACTTGCTGTATCCGTTTGTGATGTCACTTTAATGACAATCCATGATATAACTCAATCATAAAGTAAAAGCCATGCAGTCTATGAAACTGCATGGCTTTTGTTTGCTATGTGATTTTATCTGCATTTTATGAGTATTCCGGCAGGCTGGGAATAACCTTGAGGATATATCTCTGGATAGCAAGAGCGTCCTTGTTTGTAATACCGTCGCCAGGATTGCATACGTCAGCGTTTGCTTTAGCCTGATCGGAAAGCGGATATGCATCGGGATTTCCTAAATACTGGAGAATAAGCACAGCGTCGTTCAGAAGAACCTTGCCATCGTTATTTGCGTCGCCGGCTGTTGTGGTTGCATCAAGAGCTACAAACTTCATGTGATATTCTTCAGCATAAGCCTGAGCAGTTGAGCCTTCATAGCCGTAGATTGTTGCCTTTTTATAAATAGTACTATCCCAACCATGTATTTTACATTCAGGATTCTCTATTGTTATTGAAGTTAATTTAGTACATTCAAAAAATGCACCTTGTCCAAGGTCTGTAACGCTGTATGGTATTGTTATTGTAGTTAAATTATTGCAACTATAGAATGCATGGCTTTCAATAGTTGTAACGCTTTCAGGGATTTTTACTTTGGTCAATTGGGAACAATATTTAAATGCATATTCTCCAATACTTGTAACACTGTCAGGTATTATTACAGTGGTTAGGTCACAGCCTTGAAATGCATAATCTTCAATGGTTGTAATACAGTCTGGTATAGTGTATTCTTCCTTGTTTTTTCCTATTGGAAATTGGATGAGTAATGTTTTATCCTTGTTGCATAATAAGCCATCTTCACTCGCATAATATTTATTTTCGGGATCTACATTTATAGAGGTCAGGCTGTCGCAAGCAGCGAATGTACAAATTCCGATACTTGTAACACTGTCAGGTATTGTTACTGTGGTCAATTCACTCGCTCTAAATGCACCTTCACCGATACTTGTAACGCTGTCTGGTATTGTAATAGAAGTAAATTTGCAAAACAAAAATGCTTCTTCTCCAATGGTTGTAACACTGTCAGGTATTGTTACAGAAGTTAAGCCTCGACAATCATAAAAAGCGGCTTTTCCAATGGTTGTAACACTGTCAGGTATTGTTACAGAAGTTAAGCCTCGACAATCATAAAATGCCCCACCCCCGATATCTGTAACACTATCAGGAATTATAATATCACCCTCATTATTTTTTCCATCAATCAACATTCCATTTACAATTACAAATGGGTTTTCTGTTCGTTTGGCTTCAAGCCATGGAGTATTTTTAAACGCATCATTTTCGATATCCGTAATCATCCCAGAAATTGTCACTGAGGTTAAGCATGGACAATCATAAAACGCATTTCTTTTGATACTTATAGCGTTGCTAAGTATTGTTACTGAGGTCAAACTGGCGCAAGTCGAAAACGCACCTTCACCAATACTTGTAACACTATCAGGAATTGTTATTGAGGTCAGGTTGTCACAACATCTAAATGCATAATCTCCAATAGATGTAACGCCATCTTCAATAATTATTTTTACAACTGACAAGTCTCCTATCCCCAGTTGAGATGATATCCAATCCTTCATTTCCCCCTTACCGCTGATAGTGAGAGTACCCTCGCTGTCGAGAGTCCATGTGAGGTTGTTGCCCTGAGCACCGCAAGTGCCGCTTGACAGGACTTTGGTTTCGGATTCAGCAAAAGCTGAGGGAATGTCCGATGTTCTGAGATTGGTTGACATGTATGGCATAACCATTGTCAATGCCATAGCCGTACTGAGAATTTTTTTGATTTTCATTTTTAATCCTCCAAAAAATAAAATACAGAACCAACTGTATTGATTGGTTCTGTATTTATTATAAGCTATTATGGAATATTTGTCAATAAAATTTCCATTTATCTAACAAGACTTTTAAGAATAATCCGGCAGGCTGGGAATAACCTTGAGGATATATCTCTGGATAGCAAGAGCGTCCTTGTTTGTAATACCGTCGCCAGGATTGCATACGTCAGCGTTTGCAAGATTCAGATTAAATGAGTCGGGATTTCCGAGATACTGAAGGATAAGAACTGCGTCGTTCAGAAGAACCTTGCCATCACCATTTACGTCGCCTGAAGGCTTGTTGTTTACAGGGGGCTGGGTTGTAGTTGTGGTAACTGTTGTTGTTTTAGTAGTTGTTGTAGTTGTAGGCTGTGTTGTAACCTGAGTATTTCCGTTAGCCTTTTCGAGGATCCACTTCTGGTTGTCGCCGCCGTTAGCAGCCCACTGCTGGATGTTTGCACCTGATTCAGCAGACTTTCCATTTACTTCAACAGCGGAAACGTCGCCTGTGATCTTTGTAAGGATTGTATAAGTGCCGTCATCGTTCTTCACAAACTTGAACTGCTGGTTTTCGCCGCTCTTGTATGTGTAAATCTCAACGTTTGTACCGTCGTCAGTCTTCTTTCCGGAGATGTCAAGAACGTATGTCTTTCCATCGCCGAGCTGAGTGTAGAGGTAGTAGTAACCGTTTCCAGCAGATACTGCCTTCCATGAGTTGCCGTTTGATGCACCGTTTGCAGAAGCCTGCTGAACGTTTACGCTGTTTGCACCGTTCTGATTTTCAACTTCCATGTAGAGACCGCTGTTCTTGTTCTTGATCATGTAAACAGCGCCGTCCTCGAGCTGAGAAGGCTCTACAGGTGTAACAGGCTTAGCTGTAGTTGTAGTAACGATAGGATCAACCTTATTTGTAGTTGTAGTTACGATAGGATCAGAGGGAACGATAGGAGTACTTGAACCGTTCTTGTTGAGAGTTACCTTAGGTCTTTCGGGAAGCTTAGCTTCAGAACCGAGGTAGAAGCTTGTGTGTGCAGGCTGGTTGTAGCAGTTCTGCTCACCGGCAGCCTGTGTACGGTAGTGAACGTCGTGCATAAGAGTTGTAAGACGAGTAGCTGTTGTGTACTTTGTTGAGTAAACTCTGAGGTACTTGCTGTCGCTTGTTCTTACTACGAGTTCTTCACGCCAGTCACCGAAGATATCAGCTGCGAGACCAGGGTTGTTCTTGGAACCGTTGTTTGCAGCACATCCGTCAGCTGTGAGAAGTCTGTTAAGCTTGCCGCCGTCTGTAAAATCGTCAATCTTTGTACCGTCGAGGATTTCACGCTCAAGGTCGCCGTCCCAGTAAATCATGAAGTTCTGAGCAGGCTTAGTTGTAGAAATTGTCTTACCTGTGCCGTCGAAAATATCATTGCCTGTTGCGCCCCAGAATTCAGCACCGGGGTTCTTGGAGTAGATATTGCCGCAGCAAGCTCTTCCTGTATCCTTTGAATGATTCTTATGGAAGATGTTTTTACCTGTCTTAGCGTCGATAAGTGATACGCCGTAAGGGCTGTTCTCGTGACACATCCAGAGCTCAAGACCTTCTCTGTTGGGGAGGAAGTCACCGAGATGCATAGCGTCACCGTGTCCCTGATTGTTACACCAGAGGAGCTTACCATTATCATCAATAGCTGTTGAACCGAGTACAAGTTCCTGCTTGCCGTCGTTGTCAACGTCGCCCGGCATACAGTTGTGGTTACCATTGTGGTAGCCCTTCTTGGGATCGTTTCCTGAATCGAAAGTCCAGCGCTTTACGAGTTTTTTGTTAACAACGTCGTAAGCAACAGCTGTCATACGGGTATAGTAACCTCTTACAGAAACAGCAGAGGGCTTAACGCCGTCGCAGTAAACAACAGCACCGAGGAAACGGTCAACACGGTTTCCGTAGTTATCGCCCCAGTCGCTTACCTTTCCTCTTGGGAAAGCGTATTCAACTGTATCAAGTGCCTTACCTGTAGCACCTTCAAAGAGTGTGTAGTATTCGGGACCTGAGAGAATGTAACCACTGCCGTTGCGGTAGTTCTTGCTTCCGTCGCCGATAACCTTGCCAGTACCGTCAACAGTGCCGTCAGCTGTCTTACAAGTCATTTCAGCCTTACCGTCGCAGTCGAAGTCAGCAACGAGGAACTGTGTATAGTGAGCGCCGGCACGGATATTTCTGCCGAGGTCAACTCGCCAGAGACGCTTACCCTTGAGGGTATAACAGTCGATGAAAACATTTCCTGTATTACCGTCCTGGGAGTTGTCCTTCTGGTTGGAGGGGTCCCACTTGACGAATATTTCATAAGTTCCGTCGCCGTCAACGTCACCGACAGAACAGTCATTTGCAGAGTAAGTGCATCCTGATCCTGTCGGAACGCTGAGGGGGATATCGAAGTAGTCTTTGTTTGTTGTGAAGCTGCACTTTTCAGAATTTACAACAGCTCCGCCGGAAACGTAGTCAACTCTGTATTCTGAGCTGCTCTTTCCGCTCTTGTCAAGGTAACATGTAGCGTCACCAGATTTACTTGTATAGATGAGGTTGTTGTCACGATAGAGTCTGAACTCTGCGGTATCGCTGTCGTTAGCGAGATATCTCCAGCTTACGAGCATACCGTTTCCTGTGTTGATCGCTGTGATACCTCTGTTGAGATATTCAACGATGTTCTTGCCAGTGCCACCTACACCGTAAGCTGCATCAGCAGTGATGATCTTGGGAGCCGGAACTGCAATAGCACCTGCGCTGATTGCGAGTGCGGCTGCCATGGATGTCATGCGTCTTAATATCTTCATAATAATTCCTCCTTTGGATAGCGTGTTTTTTCCGATCTATGAGGGTTTGATCCGACATTGTTTACATAATGTTGATAATTAATTTCCAAAATGTGAACAATTTTCCTGTGTCTATATTATAACACCAAAAATTATCAAAAAGCAATGAACAATTCTATCAAACACTTGACATTTTCACTTATAATTGATATAATTTTATAAACAAATATGAATGTGAACTGTGGGAATATAGGCGTTTCTGTGTGGTTCTGTCGGAAAGGAGGTATTTATGCATATATATCAGCTGGGATGGAACTGGAAGCATCCCGATACCCTCTGCATTGAACGTCCGGACGGTCATTTCGGTATGCAGATTATACTTACACGCTCAAAAGGAAGGCTTAAAATGGGCAGTAAGGAGTATCGTGTGGAGAAAAATACTGTATTTATCGTTGAAAGCTGTCTGCCGCACTGTATCTATGCTGACGGCGAGGAATACATTGATGACTGGATCCGCTTCAATTACGATACGGAGGACAGCGAATTTGTAGATTCGCTCAAACTGGAATATAACGTGCCGATAAAGCTTACCGATGATAGTGTATCGAAGCTCATTGCCGCCGGTACGGAGGTTTTCGGCTCGGATATATCCGTGAAAAAAGAAATACTTAATTATATAATGCGATCAATTCTGTGCTGTATCAGTGAAAGTATTGCTCCAAGCAGCGGTAAAAAGGAAAATTATTACGATAAGGAGCTTGAAAAGATTAAAAAGGAAATCTACGATAACCCGTCATTTGACTGGTCTGTTCCTGTTGTTGCCGATAAGCTGAATATTTCAGTATCGCATTTTCAGCGTCTTTATAAGAATAAATTTGGTATCTCCTGCATCAATGATGTTTTTAACAGCCGTATGCAGTATGCTAAACAGCTTCTACTGCAAACTGATCATTCCGTAAAGGAAATTGCCTTTATGTGCGGATATCAGAGCTATGAATATTTTTCACGTTCATTTACAAAATATGCCTGTGTTTCTCCGGTGCAGTATCGTGAAAAATTCAAGGAAGTTTAAAAGCTGAAAAGATATTTGTGATATGAAGGAACAGTAAGATTGAATTGTTTTACTGCTGTTTTCATTACAGTTACCTGAATGTGAAATTGTTATAAATTTATACGGTACAGGTAAAGTGATTGATTAACGGTTAATTTCTGAAAGAGAAGATATCAGACATTGGTTTTCTGAATAGAATTTCAGACCTATTAATAAGAAAAACACGTATCTGCGTGGTTTTAAACTATGTCATATTTCTTGTATATAAGTGTTGTTAAGGTGAACCGATTTAAATTATCTTGAATTGTTGTATTATTATAGCATATCAGCTTATTTTATCAGTATTTATCTTAAATATATGTAACGCTTGCTTTGAAACTTTCAGAGCAAGCATTTTTTATCATGAAATTCACTTAATCTCAATCCGCTTTGATTCCAGCTGCTTTTTCTCTTTTTTCGGCAACGTCAGTGTCAGGATTCCGTTTGTATATGCGGCATTAATCGCATTTTCATCAATACCCGAAATATCAAAGCTTCTGCAATAGGAGCCGTAACGTCTTTCCCTGCGTATATATTCGCCGCTGCTGATCTTCTCGCTGTTGTCGGCTTTATGTGTCGCACATAGTGTCAGCGTACTGCCGTTGATGTCGATCTGAATATCCTCCTTATTAAAGCCGGGTATTTCACATTCCAGTACGAATTTGTCGCCCTCATCTTTGATGTCCGTACGGCAGTGGCTGACACTCCCAAAGCCCTTGAAAAACTCGTTTTCAAATTCACGGAATGGGTTCCAGACCTCATTTCTCTCAAATGGTACAAGTCCAAACATAATAAAACCTCCTGATAATTGATGTGTATAGTATTCCCATAGATCAGTATTTTGATACACATCAGAAATATATTATATGTCTCTGTACTCCATTTAGTTCATTTCTTTTGAATCAGGATTCTTTTTTATTCAGCAATATATTCATTTGACGGCGACAAGCACATATGTCTCCTGCACATATAGTAGGTTGTCTTGTTGTTGAGTATATGATATTTCTCACTCTCGTTCACTACTGAAATATTTGAAAGAAATGGTACTCTTTCGAGAATTTAAGCTGGGTATGCTTAATCTTTCAAAATTAACGTTATATGTTCAGAAGGATTTTTATAAAGAAGTCTTGAGAGAAGAAACAGACTTTGTTCAGCAGAGGAATCTGTTGCCAGTGCAGATGGAAAAGCGATCATTTTTTGTCATAAAAGTCAGATATTAAGTCTTAGATTTTTAGCAGATTCAAAATGTTTATGCCCTTAATGCAACACCGCACAAAGCACGTCATACGGCTTTGCACGAAATCTGTTTGCATATTTTCTGTCATCTCGCACAGAAATCTCTTGACATACGTCAGTATGCCTGCAAAATTTTTATGCAATATGACTTCGCATCTTCTGAACAAGCTTTGTTCGGTATTGCCTTAAAATTGCTGTCTGCGGTAATATCAAAAATCTGTGCAAACATCTTTCCATTTTTGCTGCTTCAAAAGCTTCATCACTCCATATATACCAGTTTACAGGGGTTTCTGCGTGCTGTAATAAATACGGACTTGTTTTTTTCAATTGATTGTTCATTATATCCTCCTATTCTGCGTTTGCAGGATTATCAAGTACTTTACCGTTTGCATCAAAACGTGAACCGTGACAGGCACAGTCCCACGAATGTTCGGCAGCATTCCAATGCAGTGCACAGCCTAAATGCGGACAGCGTCTGCCTGTAAACGAGAGAAGATTTGTTACCGCTTCAAAGCCGTTTACAACAAGCTGAGGTTTAAGAATACTCCTTGACGGACTGAAAATATCTGTATACTCGTTCCGTTTTCCCTGCACCATAACAGAAAGCAGCATCGCCGAAAGCATTGCTCCTGTCATGCCCCACTTATTGAAGCCTGTTGCCGTGAAAAGCTTTGATGTACGGCTGGAATACTGTCCGATATAGGGAATTTCATCCAGACTCATGCAGTCCTGTGCCGCCCAGTGGCAGAATTCCTTTGACTTTGGATAATAAAGCTTCGCGTAGTGTCGAAGCTCACTCCAGTTGCCGCCTTTTTTGCCGGTGCGATGACCACCTCCGCCAAGAAGAAGATACTTCCCGTAATTGCGGAAAGAAAGTCCCGTTTTGCTTTCGTCCACATACATTCCGTCAACATCCTGAGCATTTTCAAGAGCAAGAACATAAGAACGGTGCTGATAGAGCTTAAGAAAATAGCTGCCATGTTTGTTGATAAACGGAAAATGCGTTACGACAACCACCGTTTTTGCAGTAATGTTTCCGCAGTCCGTTATTGCTGTATTTCCACGCATTTCCTTTACAAAGGTATTTTCATAAATGGGCAGTCCCTGTGCAATGGACGATATGAATTTCAGCGGATGAAACTGTGCCTGATTCGCAAACTTAACTGCTCCTACCGTAGGAAAAGAAAGTGAGAGATTTTCCTCATATTCAGCTCCGTATCCGATTTTTTCAAGAGCATCCAATTCATCTTCAAGCATTTTTCTGTTGCTGACGGAGTAAACATAATTGTTCTTGATTTCATAGTCGCAGTCGATATTTTTGCAAAGCTCTGCATATTTTTCAAAGGCAAGTTGGTTTGCTTCAAGATATTTTCGTGCAGTTTCAGCTCCACGACTTTTGAAAATTTTGTGATAAATCAGCCCATGCTGATATGTGATTTTCGCCGTGGTATGTCCCGTTGTGCCGGAGCAGATGTGGTGTTTTTCCACGAGTATACAGTCCACGCCGGATTGTTTCAGAAAATACGCTGTCAGAACCCCCGCAATGCCGCCGCCGATGATCAGAACGTCTGTTGAAATGTCTCCGTTCAGCTTCGGAAATGAGGGTAACTGTACGCCTTTTTGCCATATTGACTCCATAATTCCTCCTGTGTTGAATAGCTTTCTTAATAAAATCCAGTATGATTATTCATAAGTAGTATGTGGAGCAGTTGCTATTTTATGTATAAAAGTAAAAGAGCCTGCCCTGTTAAGGCAAGCTCTCTTGTTAATAAGCAGACTTGATATTCTCCACATACTGCTTCATTTCAGCTTTAGAAGAAATAGCATGAGTACCGTTGATAATCTCCTGCCTTTTCGTTTCTGGAAGTGACGCGAATTTCTGCATAGCTTCCGGATTCATTGCAAGAGCCATGCCAAGTCCGACGGGCATTTCATTTTTCTCCATATGCCACCTCAGTTGAATGATGGCGGTTTAACATCTGTTTTAGGAAACGGAGTATTTGCAGGAGATGGCTCAGACATACTGAAATACATCTTTGCTGCCTTTGTTGTACCGAAATCACGGTTGGAACCGCTATTCTGCACCTTGTTGAATGCTTCACGGAACATGGCGTTGTGAGCTTCCTCACGGTTTAGCAGGAAGTCAATGGTTTCACGCACTTTCTTATCCACAATCTGACGATAGAGATACTCATACACAACCTTCGCCCTCTGTTCGGACGCAATGTTGGAAAGAAGATCAGCACAAAGATCACCTGTAACACTGACATAATCGCCTGTCCAGGAATATCCCGATGCATTGATAAGTCCGGGATTCAGACCCGTCAGTACATGAGTCTGGATTTCTCCCGAAGGCACTTCGGCAGCATCTACATCATGACCGTTGAGAAGATTAATGGTCTGTGCCACCATTTCCATGTGGCCAAGCTCCTCAGCTGCAATGTCGAGGAACAAGTCTTTGATTTCAGGATCATTGATACGGAAGCTCTGGGACATATATTGCATTGCGGCTTTCAATTCACCATTCGCACCGCCTAATTGCTCTTGCAGAAGTGCAGCATACTGTGGATTCGGCCTTTCCACAGCAACAGGGTGGAACAGCATTTTTTCATGTTTGAACATAAAATCAACCTCCTTTTTCAGTATTAGTATTTCCGTTTCTTTACATACTATACCAAAGGACGCCGTTTTTGTTTTTTTATGAGTTTTATAAAAACTCCATTCAACATCTTATTTTAAGTCAGCATAAGCGGCTATTGAAGTCGTTGAAAAAATAGTGTCCGTCACCCCCATTTGTGTTCACATTAATAATATAATTAAAAATACCATTCCAAAATTATAGATTTATTATGTTCCATAGTTTTCTTGATTGTTCGCTCTATTACTCTACCTTTTTTATTCTATTCCTACTATAATAATGTTTAGTCGTATAAGTCCATGACAAGCCAGCAATGGTTTACAAGCACTTGTTACTTAAGTTATAATGAAAGCAGTGATTGGAATAACGTGGTTCACTTAGGGACACCACGCCCGCGTTGGAGACAGTTATCCATGCTTTCGTTATAGCGTTCGATTTTGCAGGTAGAGCCATTCCTATGTGCTCGCATCACTCAGTAGGCAGAATAGGTAACGAGGAAAGTGTGGACTTATCGATCACAAAATTCTACTAACAGGAGAGATCTTTATGAATGCAGTCGGAATTGACGTATCCAAAGGTAAAAGTAATGTAGCAGTAATTCAGCCCTTTGGAGTTGTCATAGCTGAACCTTTTGATGTCCTTCATACGGAGCTTGATTTGAAAGAACTGATAGCGTTTATCAAATCGCTGCCCGGTGAAACAAAAGTTGTTATGGAGTATACTGGCACATACTATGAACCCATTGCCAATACACTTCATAACGCAGGTATATTTGCATCCGTAGTCAATCCATTACTTATTGATGATTACGACACAAATCGTGTAAGAAAGGTCAAGACCGATAAAATTGATGCACTGAAAATCGCATCATTCGCTCTTGACAAATGGTTGAAGCTTCGTGAATATACACCAGCCAGTACAATCAGAAAAACGCTGAAAGTCCTGAACAGACAGTACATCAAGCTGAATAAGATGCTTGTGATGCAGAAGAACAACTTCATCGCTTTGCTGGATTGCTGTTTTCCATGTGCAAACAAGTTGTTTGCATCCCCTCGCAGAGAATCGGACAGACACGAAAAATGGGTAGATTTTGTGCTTAAATTTCCACATGTAGATTCGGTTGCAAAACTCTCCTTATCAGCATTCCAATCAAAATTTCAAAGTTGGTGCAGGAAGAATCATTACAAATACAGCGAATCAAAAGCTGTTGAAATCCATTCTTATGGAAGATCTCAGATCAGCACCCTGCCGATGACAGAATCTGTTAAAACCATCATTGTAGAATCCGCAAAGCTACTCATTTCCACACTGGAAGCACTTGCAAAAATGCGTTCTGAAATGGAAGTTCTTGCATCTCAGCTCCCTGAATATGAAACCGTCAGCGGCAGTTATCTTTTCGCTTGTCAGCCTGTAAAGTGCATCATAAGTGTACTCTACTGTGCGGTCAAGCTCCTTGACTGCTGTTAGCTCTCCGGCTGCTCCAAGGGTATATTCATATTGTGCCACAAGTTCGCCCTGTTTTTCAAGGGCTTTTTCAAGAATTAAACGATTTACTTCGTCATAATCGTAAGAAACGACAATTCCGTTAGCATACTTGACTGCAGAACGGTTTCCGTTTGCGTCATACTAATAAACTGTTGCATAGCCATTGCGGTCTACAACTCTTACAAGACGGTCAAGCTTGTCGTATTCATAGGAGGTTGTTCCGTATGCAGTCGATACACTTGTCAATCGGCAGGTGAGGACTCCCACAAGCTCTCCGTTTCTGACCCCTACTGACGGGAATGCAGATACAACCTTTTCATTGACAGGTGAGTTTGTATCATAATATACCATCAGTCCACGGTGCTTTTCATCCGGCTCGGCGTACTTTTCAATGGCAGCATTGATTTCATCCTCACAGCCACAAGCACAGCTTGAGCATTGAATGTGATTTTCTTCATGGGCATCATCTCTCTTTCTTTTTAATAGTATAGGTGGAAACAAAAAATGCCGAACCAATCGAGAGTGGTGACTCCCAATCAATTCGGCATAACGAACAAGAAACCGCCGGAAACTTTGTGAAAGTTTTTCGCAATAAAAAAGAGCAGACTTCGGAAATTTCTCTCCAAATCTGCTCTCAATTCTCTTGAAAATGAAAAAACGCCCGTTCAAATCCTCTTTTGAGGCTG
>JAFXCR010000036.1 GCA_017516465.1 Ruminococcus sp. | reverse complement strand
TCATCAGATTCTTCCTCATCATAGGATTCCTCATCAGCTTCTTCCTCAATGATTTCCTCAGTTTCCTCGACTTCCTCAGATTCTTCGACTTCCTCAGTTTCCTCAGATTCCTCGATTTCCTCAGTTTCCTCAGATTCCTCGATTTCCTCAGTTTCCTCAGCGAATTCCTCAGTATCCTCAATTTCATCGGATTCTTCATCAGAAATGATATCGTCCTCGTCTTCATCCTCAGAATCAAAATCAGTATCACTAAACAGAGCCTCAACAAATGTACGACTGTCAAACGGCTGTAAATCGTCGATTTTCTCGCCGACACCTATAAGCTTTACAGGAATTCCAAGCTCATTCTTGATTGAAATTACAATTCCGCCCTTAGCTGTTCCGTCAAGCTTTGTAAGGACAATTCCGGTGATAGGAGCAGTCTCACTGAACAGCTTTGCCTGATTTACAGCATTCTGACCTGTAGTTGCATCAAGGACAAGAAGCACCTCACGGGAGCATTCTCCTGCCTTGTTATCAATAATTCTGTTGATCTTCGCAAGTTCATCCATAAGATTCTTCTTATTGTGAAGACGTCCGGCTGTGTCGATAATAACAACATCGCATTCCCTTGCCTTTGCCGCTTCAAGAGCATCATAAACAACAGCTCCTGGATCAGAACCCTCAGCGTGCTTCACTATATCAACACCTGCACGTTCAGTCCATACCTCAAGCTGATCAATAGCGGCTGCACGAAAAGTATCCGCTGCCGCAACAAGAACCTTTTTCTTTTCTTTTTTGAACTGGTGACAGAGCTTTCCTATTGTGGTTGTCTTTCCGGCACCGTTTACACCGATAACCATGATAACTGCCGGAGACTGTGTGAGATCAAGACCGGTATCATCACCCATGATCTCGCCGATTACCTCCTGAATAAGCTCCATTATCTCATTGGGATCAGTGATTCCTCTCTCCTTGATCTTTTTACGGAGCCTGTCGCATATCTCAAGCGATGTTTCAACGCCGATATCGCTCATTATCATAGCTTCTTCAAGTTCTTCAAAAAGTTCCTCGTCTATCTTTGTGAAGGAATTGAAAATTCTTTTAAGTCTGCCAAGAAAGCTCGCCTTGGTCTTTCTGAGACCGGCTGCAATTTTTGCTATAATTCCCATAAATACTCCCAATCTGCCGTATTATGCGGCGTGAATCATCAGAAATTATTCAACTGAGGCTGTATCCTCCTGAAAATCTACCTGTTCCATTTTCAGAAGCTTTGATATTCCGTCCTCCTGCATGGTAACTCCGTAAAGCACATTCGCCTCTTCCATTGCGCTTCGTCTGTGAGTTACAAGAACGAACTGTGTTGTATCAGTAAACTTTTTGAGATACTGTGCATATTTGCGGACATTTACCTCGTCAAGTGCGGCATCTATCTCGTCCAGAATACAGAACGGTGCCGGACGAAGTTTAAGTATCGCAAAATAGATAGCTATCGCCACAAACGACTGCTCTCCGCCTGAAAGCGAAATAAGATTCTTGATAACCTTTCCGGGTGGTGCAACGCTTATTTCAATTCCGGATTCAAGAACATTTTCCGGATCAGTAAGGATAAGCTCCGCCTTTCCTCCACCGAAAAGCTCTACGAATATTTCCTTGAAATTTGAATTTATTATCACAAAGCTCTCGGAGAATATCCTGCACATTTCTTCTGTAAGACCGCTGATTATCTTTTCGAGTTCAGCCTTTGACCTCTGGACATCTGCTATTTGTGCTGACAGAAACTGATATCGCTCCGATACTTCCTTGTATTCCTCAATTGCTTCAACGTTTACATTTCCAAGAGCACGGATCTTATTTTTGATCTCTGTAAGCTCTCTCTGTGCTTTTGAGATATCCTCTATCTTTTCAGCAAGTGCAACAGCCTCGGAGCGTGTCAGCTCATAAACTTCAAGAAGCTGCTTTATAATGTAGTCGTTGTCACGGCAAATAGCTTCACGGCGTTCTTCAAGACGTGTTATCTCGCCAGAAAGCTTTTCCTTTGCTTCATTGAATTGCCTGAGTCCCTTTGTCATTTCGTTTACAAGGCGATTCTGCTCGGTGTGCATATCCTGATAACGCTGAATCTGCTCCTGATATGCCGCCGTGTTATCCTTGAAACCGGCAAGGCGTATTCTCAGCTTTTCGATATCTATCTGCTTGTGTGCTATGGTATCATTCTGACGATTTATTTCATCCTCAGCATCCTTGTTGTCACGGTTGAGAGCATCAAGACTTTCGTCATATCTCCCGACCTCGGATTCAAGATTCCTTATACTGCCGGAAAGCTCTATCCCTTGAATTTTCAGCTGTGAAAGTCTTTCAGAAAGCTTTCCTCTTTTAAGACGAAGTTCCTCACGGACACCCTGTCCCTCAGCAAGCTTTTCCTCTGCAAGACGTATCTGCTTCGCTATTTCAAGAAGTGCTTTTTCAGCGTCTGCAATATTTTTTTCACAGGCGGCGATTTTCTGTCTTGCGTCCTCTGCAAGCTTTTCAGAATTCTCCGACTGTGCATTCATCTGTTCTATAAGAGAATTCAGACCTGATATCTCTGCATCTATGCGGACAGCTTCATTCTCGTTCTGTGAAAGTTCTTCTCTGACCGCTTCTATATTGTAACGGTGCTTTTCTGATTCCGCACGAAGCTTTTCAGCCTTATCACGGAGAGAATCACGCTGTACTGTAAGTTTCTCTATTTCGTTATCAAGCGTATCAAGCTCGTTCTTTCGTGTGATGATACCGCCCGATTTCTGAGCCGAACCGCCGGTGAATGATCCTCCGGCATTTACGACCTGACCGTCAAGCGTGACGATCCTGAATTTATAGCCGTATTTTTGGGCGATAACCGCAGCCGAATCAATATCATCAACAATGGCTATCCTTCCAAGGAGCGAACTGATTATTCCGCTGAACTTCTCATCCGCTTCGATTATCCGGCTTGCAATGCTTACGAATCCGCTGCATTCCTCAAGCCCTTTTTCATCAAGCTCACGACCTTTTACCGACGTCAGCGGAAGAAATGTAGCACGTCCTCCACGCTGTTCTTTAAGGTAGCGGATACAGCGCTTTGCAATATCCTCATTTTCAACGATGATATTCTGCATTGCACCGCCCAGAGCTGTTTCCACGGCTACCGCATACTCAGGCTTAACACCAATATTCTGCGCAACTGTTCCAAGAACACCGCCGATTCTTCCCTGTTTTCCAGCTTTAAGCACGAGCTTCACGCTTCCTGCAAAACCTTCCATATTATTTTCAAGATCGGTCAGAATCTTTCTTCTCTGCTGACGGTCTTTAAGCTCATAGAGAGCCTTTTCAAATTCCTCCTTTGCTTGTTCAAATCCATTTTTCCTCGATTTATAGAGCATTTCCAGTCCGCTGAGTTTATTTTTCAGCTCCTGATTTGCAACAGAATTTTTTTCCTTATCCTTTTCAGCCTCAGAAAGACGCTGACGATGCTCCTCCAGCTTTCTGCTGAAATCTGTATTTCCCTCGCTTATTTCCTCAAGGCGGGAATTTTCTTCTCTAATCGCATTTTTAGCTGTTTCAACAGCAAAACGGTATTCGCTCTGCTTTATGTACAGACCATTTATCTCGCTTCCAGCTTTATCGACGTTTTCACCGAGTCTGGAGCTTTCCGCTTCTGCTCCGGCAAGAGCCTTTTCAGCTTCTGCAATTTCCTTTTCAAGCTTTCCGAGTTCATCTGTAAGCTCAGCAATTTTACTCTCAGCAGATTTCTTTCCATCAAGCAGAGACTGTCTGTTTTTCTCGGAATTTCCGATACTCCGACGTGCGGCTTCAATTGCTTCCTCGCAGTGCTTTATATCGTTCTCGAAAACGGCTATACCGGATTTCATGCCGGACGCTTCCTGTTCCTCCTCGATCATTTTCTGACGGAGTTCGTCGGATCTTACTGTGCTTTCCTGCATCCGTGCGTAGCCTTCGCTGATTTTCTCCTCCTCACGGCGGATATCGTTTTCGATATTTTCATACTCATTTCTGCTTACAAGTATCTTTTCATCAAGAGCTTCAAGCTTTTCTTTCAACTCGTCAAGACGATTCACCCAGACGGAAATTTCCAGCGTTTTTCTCTGCTCTGCAAGCTTTATGAATTTCGCTGCCTTTTCCGACTGGATCCGCAGCGGTTCAACTCTGCCTTCAAGCTCCGAAAGTATATCCGTCAGTCTCACAAGATTTTCCTGTGCCGATGTAAGCTTTCGTTCAGCTTCAAGCTTCTTGTAGCGGAATTTCGAGATTCCCGCCGCTTCCTCAAAGATATCACGGCGCTCGTTGCTTTTTGCTCCGACAATCTCAGCGATACGTCCCTGACCGATGATAGAATATCCGTCACGACCAAGACCTGTATCCATGAAAAGCTCGTTTATATCTTTAAGACGGCACGATTTTCCGTTTATCATGTACTCGCTGTCGCCGCTTCTGTATAGCTTTCTCGTTACAGCGACCTCGTCATCCATATCAGGAAATGTCTTGTCGGAATTGTCTATATTAAGCGTAACAGCTGCAAATCCCATGGGTTTTCTTGCAACGGTACCGGAAAAAATAACGTCCTCCATTTTATTTCCTCTCAGCGTCTTGGTAGACTGCTCTCCGAGAACCCACCTCACCGAGTCGCCGATATTACTTTTTCCGCTGCCGTTAGGACCTACTACTGCTGTAAGTCCCTTGTCAAAGGTCAGGCTTATCTTATCCGGAAAGGACTTAAAGCCCTGTATTTCAAGTGATTTCAGATACATTTCTTCACCTCCTCAGCTCAACTTTGTATTTTGGAATATTTTCATCGCCGATTATTTTTATCGTTATTCCGGACTTTCCGAAATATTCTGCATTTGCTTTTTTATGCCCCATTGCCTTGCTTATACATGACGGATTTACGGCAAAAACAAGAGTTTTCCCTATATAATCTTCCGTGATGATATTTTCCATTCTCCTGCGGTAAATATGTCCTTCACAGATTTCTCTGAACGCCGGATGATAAAATCCGCCGATCATGTCACGCTCCACGAATTCAGAGGCATGAAGTCCACATTTTATTACTTTTATGCCATTTTTTTCAAAAGTTTCCATCATTACGGCAACAGCTTCAATAACATCGTCAAATCCGCATTTTTCATATGAACCGCAAAAAAGTTCATATTCACCTGATTCGTAAATTTCCGCAAGTTTGGTCCCTTTAAGAATTACAACAGGATAAATTCTTACTGTATCCGGATGAATTTCAACGATTTTTTCCATAGTTTCCCATTCATCATCGCCACTGCTTTTATAAAGTCCGACCATCATCTGCAATCCCAGTTCAAAGCCGTATTCACGGATAAGGCGGCTGGCTTTTTCTACATCTGCCGCCGAATGTCCACGCTCGTTGGCTTCAAGAACCTTATCGCTCATGGACTGTGCACCAAGCTCAATTGATGTCACACCGTAAGTTTTCAACAACGACAGCACATCGTTGTTAATACAGTCCGGACGTGTTGATATCCGTATTCCACGGAATTTTCCCACGCCGATAAATGGCTGTACCGCTTCAAGCAGCCCCATCATGTATTCATGGGGAATAGCTGTGAAACTTCCGCCGAAAAATGCAATTTCGCTGTTTTCCGGCGATTTTGCTTCTGCTAAAGCAGATGTGCATATCTGTTGTACCTCATCACCGGACGGAGCATGCTGTTTTCCGCTGATAGTCCGCTGATTACAGAAACTGCACTGATGCGGACATCCGATATGAGGGATAAAAATTGAAATATTACTGTGTTTCATAACCCATAAGCTCCAGAGCTTCCTTGGCGGCAAGCTGTTCGGCTTCCTTTTTGCTTCTGCCGCTTCCTCTGCCGATCATCTGGGAATTAAGGCATACCTCAACCACAAAACGCTTGTTGTGGTCAGGACCTTCCTCACCGATGAGGACATATTCAACTTTTTCCTCCGGATTCTTCTGTACTACTTCCTGAAGAATTGTCTTGAAATCATTGAATACCGGATGACCTGTATGGTGGACATCCTCCGGTATGAAGCGAAGGATGTGCTTTGCAGCAGCTTCCATTCCGCCGTCAAGGTATATCGCTGCAATAACGGCTTCAAATGCGTCTGCAAGTATCGACGGACGCTGACGTCCCCCTGTATTTTCCTCACCCTTGCCGAGAAGAAGAAAATTACCCAGCGATATCTTCTTTGCAAAGACATGAAGCGATTTTTCACATACGAGTGATGCTCTTATCTTTGTAAGCTGCCCCTCTGCCACATTGAGATTCTTATACAGAAAGTCGGATACCACGATAGAAAGTACGCTGTCTCCGAGAAATTCAAGACGCTCATTGCTTCCGTTCGGTTTCTTCCGTTCATTTGAATATGATGAATGTGAAAGTGCCTGATGGATAAGCTGTTTATTTTTAAAGGTATATCCGATTATTTCTTCAAATTTTGCGATATTATCCATTATGATCATTCCTTTCCGGAGGCAGCTGCAACATAGCTTTCTATTTCTCCGGTAACATTTGCTTCAACACACTTCTTTGCCTGTCTTACTGCGTTGTAGAAGGCAGTTGCATCAGAACTTCCATGTGCCTTGATAACAGGCTTCTTTACGCCTAACAAAGCTGAACCTCCGACCTGTTTATAGTCCATCTGACGGCGGAATGCCTTTATCTTTCCGAGTGAGAAAAGTGCTCCTGCCTTGCCGATTCCTGAGAATATCCACTTTATCTTATGGCTGAAGAACGAACCAAGTCCCTCATAAAGTTTAAGTGCTATATTTCCTGTAAAACCGTCAGTTACCACTACCTGAACATCGCCAACAGGAAGATCTCTTGCCTCAATATTTCCAACGAAATTCAAGCCTGATTCACCAAGAAGCTTATATGCTTCTATTTCAAGATCACGTCCCTTTGTTTCATCTGCACCAATATTCAGAAGTGCTACCTTAGGATTTTTATATCCCAGAACCTTTTCAGCATAGGCACTTCCCATTACGGCAAACTGTACGAGCATTTCCGGACGGCATTCCGTATTTGCTCCGGCATCAACCAGAACAAAACTGCCCTTATCTCCGGGAAGTACCGGTGACGGTGCAATACGCTTTATTCCCTTTATACGCTTCACAATAAAAGTTGCACCCATTACAAGAGCTCCTGTGCTTCCGGCACATACGAAGGCGTCACCCTTTCCCTCAGCAAGAAGCTGAAGTCCGAGTCCGAGAGATGTATTTTTTTTCGATTTGATTATCTCGTTAGGCTCATCGTGTATGTCAAAAACCTCATCAGTATGTGCAATTTCCATTCCGTTAAGGCTGATTCCGTTATCAGCAGCACATTTCTTTATTACACTTTCGCTTCCTGTAAGGAGTATTTCAACTCCAAGCTTAGAAACAGCTTCAGTACATCCCTTTATGACCTCAAGAGGAGCGTTATCTCCTCCGAAAGCGTCAACTATTACCTTCATAGCCCACTCTCTCCATTTCCTTTTTCAGCGATTCAATCGCACGTTGTGCATATACTCCGTATTTTTCTTTTTTATCCTTTATTCTCACACCGATATCCGGCAGAATGCCCATATTAGCACCCATAGGCTGAAATTTTCCGGCATTGTAAGAATCACTTATATATGCACTCAAAGCTCCTGTCATTGTGTCAATCGGAAGCCTGAGTGGTTCAAGTCCTTTTATTTTTCTAACAACAGAAATTCCTGCAATAATTCCGCTTGCTGCCGATTCCATATATCCCTCAACACCGGTTATCTGACCGGCAAACCAGATATCTGGGCGGCTTCTCATGGAAAAATCACTGTCAAGAAGCTCAGGACTGTTGATGAATGTATTCCTGTGCATTACGCCATATCTCATGAATTCTGCGTTTTCCAGTCCGGGAATCATCGAGAAAACACGTTTCTGCTCTCCGAATTTCAGATTTGTCTGGAATCCCACAAGATTGAAAAGTGTACCCTCACGATTCTCACGGCGAAGCTGGACTACCGCATAGGGACGTCTGCCTGTTCTGGCGTCAGTAATTCCTACCGGCTTCATGGGACCAAAACGCATGGTGTCAATTCCTCTGCGGGCAAGCTCCTCGATAGGCATACATCCCTCGTAAACACTGAACGGATGTGTTTCAAAATCCTTGAGCTGTACTCTTTCCGCACCTGTAAGAGCCTCGTAAAATGCCAGATATTCGTCCTTTTCCATAGGACAGTTGATATAGTCAGCCTCGCCCCTGTCGTAGCGTGAAGCAAAGAAAACACGTTCCTTATCAAGGCTTTCATAAGTGACAATCGGTGCTGCGGCATCATAAAAACTGAGAGCCTCACCGCAAAGTTCCTTTATTATTTCAGCCATTCCGCCTGATGTAAGAGGTCCTGTCGCAATGATACATTTTCCAACCGGAAGTTCTGTCACTTCACCGTATATAACCTCGATAAGTGGATGATTCCTGATTTTTTCCGTTACGCTGTCAGAGAATTTTTCCCTGTCAACAGCAAGTGCACCTCCGGCTTCAACGGAATTTTCCTTTGCACACGGAACAGTCAGCGAACCAAGCATTTCCATTTCGTATTTAAGAAGTCCTGCTGCTGATTCTATTCTTGCAGCTTTGAGCGAATTTGAACAGACAAGCTCTGCAAATCCGCTGTATTTATGAGCAGCCGAATACTTTTCCGGCTTCATTTCGTAAAGTCTTACGTTTATTCCTGCCTGTGCCAGCTGCCATGCCGCCTCACAGCCTGCCAGTCCAGCACCGATAACATTTACTATTTCAGTCATTTTGAAAGCTCTCTTTCGTAGCCACAGCCCTCATTTTCACATAAAAGGCGACCTGATTTTCCGCCCTTGTTGAACAGCGTCTTGCCGCACTGAGGACATACCTCCTTTGTGGGCAGATTCCATGTCATGAAATTACATTCAGGATATCCCTCGCATCCGTAGAAGCTTCTGCCCTTCTTTGATTTTTTCAGCAGAACCTTTTTTCCGCATCTTGGACAGCTTCCGTCTGTTTCTGTAACAATCTGCTTTGCATTCTTGCAGTCTGGGAATCCCGGACAGGCAAGAAACTTTCCGTAACGGCTGTATTTGATGACCATATTCTTTCCGCAAAGCTCACAGATAACCTCCGTAACCTCATCCGGAACCTTCACACGCTTTCCATCCATAGCTGCTTCAGCTTTTTTCAGCGTAACTTCAAATTCATCATAAAATTCATGAAGTGCGCTTACCCAGTCCTTATTGCCGTGTTCAACCTCATCAAGATCATTTTCCATCTGAGCAGTGAATTTTGCATCAACTATCTTCTTGAAATGCTCTGCCATAAGCTGAGTTATAGCCTCGCCGAGATTTGTAGGCTTCAACGCCTTGCCCTCATGCTCAACATACTGTCTTGTGGTGATTGTAGTTATCGTCGGAGCATAGGTACTCGGACGACCAATGCCGTTTTCCTCAAGTGCCTTGATAAGAGAGGCTTCTGTATATCTCGGGGGCGGCTGTGTAAAATGCTGGTTGCCTGCAATGGATTTCAGCTTCACCTTGTCTTCCTTTGCAAGCTCCGGAAGCATTTTCTTTCCTGATTCTTCCTCGCCGGAAGAATCAACATAAAGAGTCATGAATCCGTCAAATTTAACGGAGTATCCTGACGCTCTGAATGTACATCCGTTTGCTTCGATATCAACAGAAACCGTGTCAAGAAGTGCATTTGCCATCTGGCTTGCGATAAATCTTTCCCAGATGAGTTTATAAAGCTTGAACTGATCCGATGTAAGGCTGGATTTTACTCTGGCGGGAGTGAGTTCCGGCGTTGACGGACGTATAGCTTCATGGGCATCCTGAGCATTGTTCTTTGATTTATAGTTTCTCGGCTCCGGAGACAGATATTCCTTGCCGTATACTGTTCCGATATACTCAGCAGCAGCAGCTTTTGCCTCGTCAGAAATACGCAGGCTGTCTGTTCTCATATATGTGATAAGACCGACAGCTCCTACACCTTCAACATCCACACCTTCGTAAAGCTCCTGAGCCGCCTTCATTGTACGCTTTGCACTAAAGCTCAAACGTCTTGACGCATCCTGCTGAAGCGTCGATGTAATAAAAGGCGGTGACGGCTGTTTTTTTGTAACTCTTTTTTTCACCGAGCTTACCGTATATACGGCATTTTCCAGTCTTGCAAGAACATTGTCAGCCTCGGACTGAACAGAAAGCTCCGGTTTCTTTCCATCAACAGAAATGAGTGAAGCATCGAATATCTTTCTGGACGATGGTGCTATGAATTTAGCGTCCACTGACCAGTATTCCTTAGGTACGAATTTTCTGATTTCATTTTCCCTGTCAACAACAAGCTTTACCGCAACAGACTGAACTCTGCCGGCAGAAAGACCTCTCTTGACCTTTTTCCAGAGAAACGGACTCAGCTCATAGCCTACAAGTCTGTCAAGAATACGTCTTGCCTGCTGTGCATTTACAAGATCCACATCTATCTTGTGTGGATTGCTCATTCCCTTTTTTACTCCTGATTTTGTAATCTCATTAAATGCAACACGGTTATTATCATTCATATCAAGCTTGAGAAGCTGAGCTATATGCCATGAAATAGCCTCTCCTTCACGATCAGGGTCGGTTGCGAGATATATCTTATCGCATTTGCGGGCACGTTTTTTAAGTTCCTTGATAACGTCTTCCTTGCCCTTCATATCAGTGTACTGAGGCTTGAAATCATTTTCCTTGTCTACGCCCATCTTTGATTTGGGAAGATCCCTTATATGTCCCATGGACGCAATTACTTCATATCCCTGACCGAGATATTTCTGTATTGTTTTAGCCTTTGCAGGCGACTCTACTATAACAAGATCCGACATTTACACATATCCCCTTAAATAAGTCTGCACAAATATATTGCACACATGATAATTTCAGACGATACCGCACAAACCCTTCATGTGTGTTTTGTGCAGTGTTGCCTTCAGCATAATTCAAAAGTTTTTCCAGGAAGCTGACGTACTGCTCCAAGAATTTCAAGCTCTGTCAGTTCTGTCATCAGTTCAGCTGTATCAGCTTCAAGCTGTGCAGCAATAACCTCAATATGCAGCTTCCCTGCAGCAAGAACAGAACATATCCGACGCTGTATCTCTGAAAGCGATGGATCATCAAGAATCGCAGATGTACCTTTCTCTGCTTCCTGTTTCTTTATTTCATTATTCTCCGGCACATCCTCCTGATCTGCCTTTTTTCTCTTTCTTACATTCTTTCCTGATTCCTTAATTATGTTAATAGAGGAATCCTCTTCTTCATAAACTGCTGTACTTTTTCTGATACCGCCAATTCCCGAATATCTGTCAGCACGGATCTCAGCATCAATAGCTCCGCCGATACTGAAACACTCTATAACCTCGCTTGTTCCGTAAAGTGGCTGTGCACCGTCACGAAGAAGTGCAATATTTCCTGAAAAAGCATTTCCGAATATATCGGCAGGCGGAAGAACAAACACATCTCTTCCGCAATCGGCAGCCATGTTTGCTGTTATAAGCGAGCCGCTTTTAATAGATGCCTCAAAAACAAGAGTAAGTCGTCCGAGTGCGGCAAGTATCCTGTTTCTTTTCGGAAAATTTGTTGAATGCGGCTCAGTTCCAGGTGGATATTCCGATATAAATACTCCGCCGCTTTCAAGTATCTTTTCATAGAATCTGATATTAGGCTTCGGATAGTTTATATCAATTCCGCATCCAAGAACGCAGGCAGTGGGACGGCGGCAGTCCGCAGCTGCCATATGTGCCGCAATATCTGTACCTACTGCAAATCCGCTGACAATTACAAAGCCTTCTGCGGCGAGCTGACGGCATATCTTGTATGCGGCATCAGCACCGTAAACTGATGGTGTTCTTGTTCCTACGGCTGTAATAGTTCTTGTACCTGTAAGACAGGCTATATTTCCTCTGTAATGGAGAACAGCCGGAGGATTGAATACATTCCTCAACTGCGGAGGATATTCTCTGCTGCTGTATCCTGCAATGCCTATTCCCTTGGAAGCACAGCGTTCTATATATTCCTGAGCCTGTTCAAGTGAAACATTCCCGATGTTACGTTTTTCAGCCTGAGTAACAGAAAAACCGTTTCCGCCTGAAACAAGTGCTGTATAGGTATTCTCTGCGTCGCCGTATATATTTACGGTATCCCATATCCTGCGGCTTCCGACGCCAAACACCATCATAAGCCATACCCAGTATTTTGTATCATCCACAGATATTCCCCCTTATTTTTTCAGCTCCCACATTATGATTCCTGCCGCCATAGCAGCATTGAGTGAATTAATATTTCCGTTCATGGGAATTGTCACGCGTCTGCCGCATCGGTTAGATATTTCAGCCGGCAGACCATTCCCCTCATTTCCTATAAATACGGCATGACTTCCTTCAAAGGAGCATTCCGTCAGCGGCAGGGCGTCTGTGTCTATCACCGCAGCAGACGTTGAAACGCTGTTTTCCTCAAGGAGTGCAAAAAGCTTCTCCTCGTCGTTTTCTATATATATTTCCACCCTGAATACTGAGCCCATAGTTGAGCGTATTACCTTAGGGCTGTAAAGATCGCAGCATCCGCAGAGGAATATCCCGTCAACGCCGAGAGCATCTGCTGTTCTGATTATCATGCCGAGATTTCCGGGATCCTGCAAGCAATGAAGAACGATATACCGTCCGTTTTCGCTGAATACCGGAGCTTTTCCGGTCATCATTCGGCATATTGCGAATATTCCCTGAGTGCTGTCAGTTGAAGCGATTTTCTTTCCAAGTTCATTTGAAATGACAATAACTCTTGTATTTCTCAAATCAGCCTGAAACAAAGTATCTGCGTATTTATCGTAAGCCTGTTTTGTGAAGATAAGGTGCGACAGTCCGGAATCCTCGCTGACAGCGTCCTGAACTATTCTGAGCCCTTCCAACACGAATAAGCCGTACTGAAGTCTTTCCTTTTTCGAGGATGAGAGCTTCTGATACAGCTTGATAACAGGATTATCTTTAGATGTTATAATGTTTTCCAATAGTACGGACACCTCCCGAATATGCGTAGTCCGGCATCTCAGCGATGAGAACCGGATCACACATTACAAGAAAACACGCTCGTTTATGTAAAAAAGAGCGTGTCTTTAGTCGGATTAAAGAGCTGCCTTAGCCTTGTCAGCGATAGCTGTGAAGCCTGCTGCGTCGTTGATAGCGATCTCAGAGAGCATCTTTCTGTTGAGAGTGATGCCAGCCTTCTTGCAGCCGTTCATGAATGTTGAGTAGTTCATGCCGTTGAGCTTAGCAGCTGCAGAGATTCTTGTGATCCAAAGCTGTCTGAACTGTCTCTTCTTCTGCTTTCTTCCGATGTAAGCATAGTTGCCGGACTTCATTACAGCCTGCTTAGCCATCTTGAAGTGCTTGCTCTTAGCGCCGAAATAGCCCTTAGCAAGCTTTAAAGTCTTATTTCTTCTCTTACGAGTCATCATTGCACCTTTAATACGTGCCATAGTCTTATACCTCCAAAATTAAAATTACGAAAACGATCAGTATAACTGATACAGATTACATATAGGGAACGAGCTTCTTTACAGTAGGTGCATTTGTTGCGTCGCAAACGCCTGCATTACGAGCAATTCTCTTGCGCTTTGTATCCTTCTGGGTAAGTCTGTGTCTCTTGTTTGTGTGCTGATACTTAACCTTACCGTTTCCTGTAATCTTAAAACGCTTCTTAGCGCCTGAGTGAGTTTTAACCTTAACCTTTGCCATTATAAATCCTCCTTACTTACCGGCCTTTGGTGAAACGAACATTACGATGCTGCGTCCTTCCATTTTCGCCGGCTTATCAACAGTGCCGACTGCTGAAACTGCCTCTTTGAAACGATTGAGAAGCTCTTCTCCCAACTGTGGGTGAGCAATAGCTCTCTTACGGAATCTTACCGAGACTTTAAGCTTATCTCCGCCCTGGAGAAACTTTACAGCCTGATTTACCTTTGTTTCATAGTCATGAGTATCAATTGTAGAGAACATTCTGATTTCTTTGATTGAAACTACCTTCTGATTTTTTCTTGCTTCCTTTTCACGCTTAGCCTGCTCAAAACAGTACTTGCCGTAGTCCATTATGCGGCATACAGGCGGCGTAGCCTGGGGAGCAATCTTTACAAGATCAAGGTCTTTATCAAAGGCGATCTGCTGTGCCTCTTTTGCAGATAAAATTCCAAGCTTATTTCCGTCATTGTCGATTACGAGAAGTTCCTTATCTCTTATCTCTTCGTTGACCTGCAGTTCCTGTTTGCTAATAGTCAAGCACCTCCAACTTTGTATATTGAAACAAAAATGAGTGCAGAAATTATCCGCACTCACACAATACTCACTGATTCTCCGCTATCCTAAAACACACGAAACCACTTCATATTGACCGTTTAAGCTTTGCCTGACGGTGAGAACGTATAGTTCTGCTTTGTTTACTTGTATATTATACACTGTCCGGTATTATTTGTCAAGCGTCGATTATTTTTTTGTAGGAACTCACAATTTCTCAATCAAATAGCTTTTTGAATTTATCCCATATAGCAAATTTTACACGATATTTCTTAGGACGATATACAATATCAAGCTCCTTTTCATCGAAATATTCCTTTTCGTCACGGCTTTCAACTTCCTCTGCCGCCGGAATACACAGCGGCGGATACATCACGCACCACCAGTTATGACCTTTTGCCTCACCTATTTCAATACGCAGAGCACGATATTTTCCAGCTGGCATTGTGATATTTCCGTAAACACGCTCATCAAATTCAATATCCTCAAGTCTCGCTGCAACCGGTGATTCACACCCCTGCTCCCTGAGAGTGCGTTCAGCAATCGCTATGATTTCCGGCATTGCTTCAGCAGCTGCCCTTTCTGCCGATTCCAGATCGTCCGCCCCCTTGAAAAGTCTGCCGCTTTCTTCAAGAATCGCATCCCTGACGCAGAGTTTAAGTCGCTGATCCTCCTCACTGTCGGAATCCGCAAGTATGTGCAGACGAAGTACGCTTTCCCGAAGATGGTCAAGCTTTCTGCCGTCCTTTATAAAACCGACAGAATTTGAAATAATTATTGTAAGTATAAATCCGGCTGTCAATATTAATGTATGGAACTTTTTCATTTCTTTCACCTCGCAGATATAATTGGCAGATTTATCAGAATTATACACTTACCGATTACGACAAATTCCGCAGAGGGTATGCATTATAATATGTATATTACTTTTTAAGGAGACCTATATGAAAAAAATATTATTATTCCCGATAATTGCTTTTATGCTGTTTTTTGCCGATTTTACAGCTAATGCACAGGAACTTCAGTATACCGTGATAAACGGAGAAGCTACCATAACCGGATTTTCCGGACAACCGGAAAGCATTGTCATTCCGCAGGAATTAGAAGGTGCTCCTGTTACCGAAATTCGTGACAATGCCTTTTATAAATGTTCTTCACTCAGGGAGATCATTCTTCCGGAAGGACTTAAAAAAATGGGACACCACTGTTTTTATGAGTGTACATCTCTTAAAAAAATCGTCATCCCCGACAGTGTATCTGAAACAGGAATGGGTTGTTTTGAAGGATGTTCATCCCTTGAAGAAATAATTCTGCCTGAAAAACTTACTATTCTTCCTGAATCCTGCTTCCGTGACTGTTCCTCTCTCAAAAACATTATGCTGCCGCAGAGTATCACAGATATACAGAAATTTTGCTTCGCCGGATGTTCTTCCCTATCCGACATATCGTTCAGCGGAAATCTTGTGTCGATCGGTGATCTCGCCTTCTACGGCTGCAATTCCGCCAGCAATCTATATATCCCCGACTCTGTAAGCTATATTGGAATACATTCACTGGGATACAATGAATACGGAAAAATCTCCGGTTTCTCAATTATCGGAAGCAACGGCTCGGCTTCCGAAAAATATGCAGAAGAAAACGGTTTTCATTTTTCCGCAATACCAGAAACAGCAGAAGTATTCGCCCCCTCTGAAAGCCGATACGCTCCTGTAAAACTTCCGGAAATATTCCTATTCGCCGGAATGTTCTTCCTTATAATGGCAATAATTTCCACGTTCAGAATAAAACGCAGACGTTAAAAACATCAGTGACTTTCCAAATGTTGCGGATTTATGAAATCTATAAGGATTTTTTGTTACAAACTATTGATTTTTCCGGAAATGTGTGATATTATAATACATGGAAAAATAGGCTTCTGTCCGCTTCTTACGGGCAGAAAAATTAGGAGTGAATATCTTGAAGAAAAACAACAAAAAGGCGATCTTCTCAACTGCTATTGCAGCCGCTGTTTTGTTGACAGGTACTTCCTTTTCCCCGTTAGCACCGGAGAAAAACACTGTATCTGCTGAAACAGACGTGCTCAAGTATGAGTTTGAGGACGGCTCTACCTCCGGCGGAAAAATACATACAGAAGGATGGAAGGGCAACACTCAGGAGGACGGCAGCGGCGATGAAATGGATCTCACCGGATTTTCAGGCACCGGCTTCTCCTATCTCGATCAGAAAGGTACAACAGTCAGCGTTGAAGTAGATGTTCCCGAGGCAGGACTCTACGAAATGAACGTTTGCTACTGCGAACCCTACGACACAAACAAAAAAGTACAGTATCTTCAGGTAAACGGCGTAAATCAAGGTGAGCTGAGTTTTGTTTACAACCTCGAATTCGAGGAAACATCCGGCGGCGTTGTAAACCTCAAAAAAGGCAAGAACACTATTGAACTCAAAGCCTACTGGGGCTACACTTTCTTCGATTACCTTACGCTTACCCCCGCAGACAAAAGCCTGACTAATCTCACACCGACAAGAACGCTCTCAAATCCGAATGCTTCTGACTCCGCAAAGAGACTTTACAGCTACCTCTGCGATCAGTACGGAAAGCATATTATTGCCGGACAGCAGGAATACTGCGGAGAACACAATTACAATCTCTGGGCTGATCCCGATACATTCATCAAGGACAACGAAGCAGAGTTTGAATACATCATGGAACAGACCGGAAAACAGCCGGCTATCCGTGGTATCGATCTCCTTGCATATCGTTCAAACACCGACTGGATGGATCACGCTCCTGAACGTGCTATCGAATGGGTAAACGAATACAAGGGTATCGCTACTCTTACATGGCACTGGAACGTCCCCTCCGTTGAAGGCGGCGAAGAAGTTGCATTTTATGTGGAATCTACGGGAAATACACCTTTTACTACATTCAGTATCACAAAAGCTCTCGAAGAAGGCACATGGGAAAACAAACAGCTTCTTGCTGATATCGACGCAATCGCCGCTGAACTTACAAAGCTAAAGGAAGCTGATGTTCCCGTTCTGTGGAGACCTCTCCACGAAGCTGAGGGAGCATGGTTCTGGTGGGGTGCAGAAGGTCCTGAACCCTGTAAACAGCTGTACAAGCTTCTTTACGACAAGCTCACCAACGAATACGGTCTCGATAACCTGATCTGGGTGTGGACCGGCTATACCTTCCCCACATCAGCCGCATGGTATCCCGGTGATGATGTCGTTGACATGGTAGGCTATGACAAGTACAATGCCGTTGACGGTATGCCGAATCTCAGTTCTATCGCCTCCACCTTTTACAGTCTCGTTCAGAGTACTGATGGTCAGAAAATGGTTGCAATGACCGAAAACGACTCCATCCCCTCGCTTGAAAATCTTATCAATGACAAGGCAGGATGGCTCTACTTCTGCCCGTGGTATATGAATTATCTCACAAGCGAGCAGAATAATCCCGTTGAAAATCTTGTGGAGATCTACAACAGCGAATACTGCATTACTCTCGATGAACTGCCGGATCTTAAATCATACCCTATTTCCGGCGGCAGCAATGTTGATCCGCCTGAGATCCCCGATACAAAGAAAACTCTTGCCGGTGATGCAAACTGCGACGGTTCAGTTAAGCTCAACGACGCTATCCTCGTTATGCAGACTATCGGAAATCCTGATCTGTACGGAATATCCGGAACAGATGAAAAATGTATCACTAAACAAGGTGAAATCAACTCTGATGTTGCTGGAAGCAGCGACGGTCTTACCAATCTTGACGCACTGGAGATCCAGAAATATCTTCTCGGGCTCGTCAAGGAACTGAAATAAAACCGCAGTCACCTTAAGTACCATATATTCTCAGCTCTAAAATCAAGTAGGATTGATTTCAGAAACGGAGAATATAACATATATTATTTATTTTTATGGGAGGAATTTCTATCATGAAGCTATCAAAACGGCTTATTGCATCCATAATGTGCGGTGCAATAACACTCACTCAGACGGCTATCCCTATGCCGGCTGTAAACGGAGCAGAAGAGCTTGCCGACTCTCTTGCCAACGACTCAGGGCTTGACATTGACTACGCCCGTGCACTCCAGTATTCAATCTATTTCTACGACGCTAATATGTGCGGTACTGAGGTAGATGAAAACAACCGCTACAAGTGGAGAGGCGACTGTCATACATATGACGCAACAGTCAAGCTTACTGCTGGTATTGACGAAAAATACGTTGGTACCAACCTTTCACAGAGCTTTATCGACGAGTACAAGGATGTCCTCGATCCCGACGGCGACGGCTGCGTTGACGTTGCAGGCGGATTCCATGACGCCGGCGACCACGTTGAATTCGGTATGCCTGAAAACTACTCCGCAGCTGCTCTTGGCTGGGGTTATTATGAATTCCGTGACTCTTATGTAAAAACTGGTCAGGATGATCACATTGAGACAATTCTTCGCTACTTCAACGACTACCTCATGAAGTGTACTTTCCGTGACGACAGCGGAAAGGTTATTGCTCACTGCTATCAGGTAGGCGACGGCGATATCGACCACGATTACTGGAACTCACCTGAAATTGACCAGATGGGCAGACCTGCTTTTTTCCTTACAGAAGAAAAGCCTCAGATCGACTATACAACTTCTGCGGCTGCTTCTCTCGCACTCAACTACCTTAACTTCAAAGATACAGATCCCGAATACGCTGAAAAGTGTCTTGATTACGCAAAGGCTCTCTGGGATTTCAGCACAGCAGCTCTCGACAAAGCCGGAATCAAGTCAATGGCAGATGACGTTGAAGCTGTTCTCAGTGATAACGCTGACGGTCCTAAGGGTTACTACCGTTCTGAAAAATGGGTTGACGACTTCTGCTGGGCAGCCGGCTGGCTCTTCCTCTGTACAGAAGATACATCCTACCTTGAAGCTGGTGCTCCCTTCTATGACTACTACGCTCCCAGTGGCTGGTGCTTCTGCTGGAACGACGTATGGAGCGGTGCTGCCTGCGTATGGGCACGCATCAATCAGGAATTCCCTGACGTTGACCTTATTAATATGCTGAGAACTGCTCAGGGCAAGAATCAGTATGTTTTCGAGAACATCTGGGAACAGGTTCAGAAATGTCTCCCTACATGGCAGGCTCTTGAAACTCCTCAGGGTTATGCTTTCCTTAACCAGTGGGGTTCAGCTCGTTACAATACAGCTATGCAGCTTGTAGGTCTTGTTTACGACAAGTACACTAACAACGGACAGCCCGGCGAATTCTCCAAGTGGGCTCAGAAGCAGATGCACTACCTCATGGGCGACAACGACCTCACTTTTGAAGAAGCAGCTGCAACAGGCGGTCCTACACACGGAAGCAGAAGCCTTATCGTCGGATACAACGAGAATTCCGCTAAATATCCTCACCACAGAGCAGCTTCAGGTCTTACAAAGTGTGAAGATCCCTACGAGCACAGATATGTTCTTTATGGTGCTCTCGCCGGAGGTCCCGGCTCATCAGACGAACACAACGATATGACTTCTGACTGGATCGACAACGAAGTTACTATCGACTACAACGCAGCATTCGTTGGTGCCTGTGCTGGTCTCTACGAATTCTTCGGCACAGAAGATATGCAGCCTACAAAGAACTTCCCCCCTGATCCTAAGTTCACTCAGAGCGCAGGCGGCGGAAACGGTTACTGGGTAAATGCCTGCGGTATCGATGATCTCAATGCTAACGGTGCCGGCGTTACAAAGGTTTCATTCATGGTTATGACAGACGCTACAAAGATTCTCGACACTACAACTGTACGTTATTTCTACAACGGCAAGGGAATGTCCAATCCTATGGGTGTAACTGTTTCAAAGCTCTACGATCAGTCCTCTGCTGAGGCTGAAACTAAGGGTGCAGTAATCAGCGGTCCTCATAAGTACGACAAAACTCCTGATACATATTACTTTGATTTCACATGGGATGACTACAATATCGCAAACTCAGGTAAAAAATACCAGTTCACAATCGGTCTTTACTACGGCGACACATGGGATCCTTCTGATGACTGGAGCTACAACGGACTCGAAATCTTCCCCGTGGATGATGCGTTCCATGCTACTGGAAACGAAGTCAAGCTCAGCAATATCTGTGTTTACTCTGGTGATAAGTTCCTCGGCGGTGTAGAACCCGATGGAAGTGTTCCTGAAACTGCTGAACCCGAACCCGAGCCCGGAACAGAGCCTGATTCCAAGCCTGAAGCAGATTACGGCGACGCAAACTGCGACGGTACAGTAAATCTCTCTGATGCTATCCTCGTGTTGCAGGTGATCGGTAATCCCGACGCTTACGGTGTCGGTGGTTCTGATAAGAGCACTATCACAAAACAGGGAATGCTAAATGCTGACTGTTACAACACAGGCGATGGAATTACAAACAATGACGCACTTTCAATCCAGAAATATCTGCTCAAACTGATCAACGCACTTCCTGAAAAATAAAAATTACGAACTGCTCCGAATGGGGCAGTTCTTTTTTTGCCTTAACTTACCTGTTGTCTTTATATCAGCTTCATGTTATAATTTTATCAGAAAAGGAGTTGAACTTTTATCTATGAAAGATAATTATAAAAGCAAAAATAATATTCTAATTTTTTTCCTGACAGCACTCATTCTTGCAATACTGTATTGTCTGTTTGTAATTCCAGCAGTGAAAACTCCAGATACAAAACAGACTCAGCATGGACTATTCACAGGATTTGACAACTCTGCTATTTCATGGCTTCTTCCTGTTCTTCTTGTAATCGCAGTATGCGTGATACTTTCAAGAAGTGTAGGCAGACGGAGCAGCAGGATGATGTCATTCGGGAAAAGCAGCGCAAAGGTTTATGTAAAAGCTCAGACCGGAAAAACCTTTGAGGATGTCGCAGGTCAGGATGAAGCTAAAGAAGCACTAAAAGAAATTGTCGATTTTCTTCATGATCCAGAAAAATATTCTGGAATAGGTGCTTTTCTTCCAAAGGGTGCTCTGCTCGTAGGTCCTCCCGGAACTGGAAAAACTCTGCTTGCACAAGCTGTTGCCGGAGAAGCTGATGTCCCGTTTTTTTCAATTTCTGGTTCCGAATTTGTAGAAATGTTTGTGGGAGTAGGTGCCGCAAAGGTGCGGGATCTTTTCAGGCAAGCCAGTGAAAAAGCTCCGTGTATCGTATTTATCGATGAAATCGACGCTATCGGAAAGAAGCGTGAAGGTCATACTGGCAGCAGTGACGAGCGTGAACAAACTCTCAATCAGCTTCTTACTGAAATGGATGGCTTTGACGGAAAAAAAGGAGTTGTTATACTCGCTGCAACAAATCGTCCGGAGTCGCTTGATCCTGCACTTCTTCGTCCCGGACGCTTCGACAGACGTATTCCGGCAGAGCTTCCCGACATGGCAGGACGGAAAGCGATACTTGCAGTTCATGCAAAAAAAGTCAGAACTGATCCTGACATAGATTTTGACTCTGTGGCAAGAGCAACCGCCGGTGCCTCAGGAGCAGAGCTTGCCAATATCATCAACGAATCTGCCCTCAGAGCCGTGAGAAACGGAAGAAATTCCGTGACACAGGCTGATCTTGAAGAAAGCATTGAGGTTGTAATAGCCGGATATCAACGAAAAAATGCCGTTATATCGCCAAAAGAAAGGAAAATTATCGCTTGTCATGAAATAGGTCATGCACTGGTTGCCGCAATACAAAAGGATTCCGCACCGATACATAAAATTACGATAATACCACGCACCTCCGGAGCACTTGGCTACACCTTGCAGGTTGACGAAGGAGATAAATTTCTTATGACAAAGGAAGAAGCTCTCGCAAGAATAACAGTTCTTACCGGAGGGCGTGCTGCTGAAGAACTTATCTTCGGAACGTGTACAAGCGGAGCATCCAACGATATCGAAAAGGCTACACAGATTGCAAAAGCAATGGTTACCAGATTCGGAATGAGTGAAAAATTCGGCATGATGGCTCTTGAGACCATGAATGATCGTTATCTTGGCGGCAATGTCTCGCTTATATGTGCTCAAGAAACTGCGTATCAGATCGACAATGAAGTAAAGGAAATAATACGTCAGTGCTTTGAAAAAGCCTGCGATATTCTCAGGCAAAATGTCGGCAAGCTCTGCGAGCTGACTGACCATCTCCTTGAAAAGGAAACTTTGTCAGGTATTGAGTTTATGTCAATAATTGCGGAAAAATAGTATTTCTCTTGTAATTTCCTTGAAATTGTGTTATTATATTCTTATAATGACATGATTTCAAGGAGTTTTTTATGAAAGTTTCAGATGGCTACTGGCATAATAAAGCCGGATACAACGTCAGTTATGCAGTACAGATATCCGGCATGGAAACTGATGAAAATTCTATAACCGTATACGCTTCTCATCAATGGATATCCAACAGAGGAATGACTCTTGGAGGTCCGATGTTCACAGTAAAATTCACATCACATCTCGAAAACTGCATCAGAATCACAATTGATCATTTCTCAGGCACTTCACAGAAGTCTCCTTCATTCCAGCTCTATAAATCGCCTTACTTCAGACCGCAAATAAGTACTGCCCCCGATGGCGGATGCGAACTTAAATCCGGTAAAACATCTGTAACGATAGGACCTCCGGACTCGTGCTGGAAAGTGACATACAAATACGATGGTCAGCTTCTTACAGAATCAGGACAGCGTACCCTCTCTGTTATTGAGGAAGCTCCTCTTAACTCGGAAATAAGAAGACTGTCAGAAAAATCGCTCCCCTTCTATGCGAAGTCTGACAGCGGTGAAAATACATTTATCCGCGATATGCTCGGAATTTCCGTAGGTGAATACATCTACGGCTTCGGCGAGAAATTCACTCCATTCGTAAAGAACGGTCAGACCGTGGATATCTGGAACAATGATGGTGGAACAAGCTCGGAGCAAAGCTACAAATCAATCCCCTTCTTTGTTTCTTCACGAAATTACGGTGTTTTTGTAAATCATCCCGAAAAAGTTTCCTTTGAAATCGGCAGTGAAGATGTCTCAAAAACAGCTTTTTCTGTACAGGGACAGCGGCTTGAATACTTCATCTTCGGTGGAAGCTCTATCGGCAATGTTATTCAGACATATACCACACTCACCGGAAAACCTGCTCTTCCGCCAGCATATTCATTCGGACTCTGGCTGTCTACCTCCTTTGTCACCAACTATAACGAAGAAACAGTCACATCCTTTATTGACGAAATGCAGAAACGTGATATCCCTCTTGATGTCTTTCACTTCGACTGCTTCTGGATGAAGGAATTCCAATGGTGCGGCTTTGAATGGGATAAAAAAATGTTCCCTGATCCAGCCAAACTTATTGAAAGACTAAAAGCAAAGGGAATCAGAATATGTCTGTGGGTGAATCCCTATGTGGGACAGCGTGCATCTGTATTCAGTGAGCTTGCTGAAAATGGGTACTTTATCAAGAACCGTGACGGTTCAGTTTTTCAGACTGATTTATGGCAGCCCGGACTTGCTGTGATTGACTTTACAAATCCAGACGCAAGAAGCTGGTATTCTGACAGAATCCGTGAGCTTGCCGAAATGGGAATCGACGCAATAAAAACAGATTTCGGTGAAAGAATTCCTACTGATGTGATATATTCAGACGGCTCAGATCCCTTTAAATTACATAATTACTATTCCTACCTCTATAACAAAACTGTTTACGATGTCCTCAGTGAAATTAACGGTGTCGAAAATGCGTGCCTTTTCTCACGCTCAGCTACAACCGGATGCCAGAAGTTCCCTGTCCACTGGGGCGGCGACTGCTTTTCAAGTTATGCGTCCATGTGGGAAACTCTCAGAGGCGGACTTTCTCTCTGTATGTCTGGATTCGGCTTCTTCTCCCACGATATTTCCGGCTTTGAAGCGACAGGAACTCCTGATCTCTACAAGCGATGGACAGCCTTCGGGCTTCTCTCAACTCATTCACGCTATCATGGAAGTTCTTCATATCGTGTTCCGTGGAAATTCGACGAGGAAAGCTGCGATGTTGCACGTCATTTCGTAAAGCTTAAGGGACGTCTTATGCCGTATCTCTACGCTCAGGCAGTATATACACACAAAACCGGTATTCCCATGATGAGAGCAATGGCTGTTGACTTCGGCTATGACCGGAACTGTCTAACTCTGGATACTCAGTATATGCTCGGTGATTCACTGCTTGTGGCTCCTGTTTTCAATGAGGATGGTATATGCGATTTCTACCTTCCCAAGGGAGGAGTCTGGACCGATATCCAGACCGGCGAAACACTGGACGGCGGAAGCTGGTATACAAGAAAATACGATTACTTCGGACTTCCGCTGTACGCAAAGCCATGTTCAATATTGGTATACGGAGATTTCCGGAATACTGCCGATTACGACTATTCCGACAACATGAAAATAGTCGTCTATGGCATTGAGGACGGACAGACTTCATTCAGTCAGGTATACGACAGAAACGGAAAACTGGCAGCTGAAATCTTCGCTGAAAGACAAAACAAACAGCTTATCGTTGCCGTAACAGGAACGTACAACCCCTTCACTGTTGAAAGTGCTCAGGAACTTAAGATATCAATAATTTCTGGAAAGGAAAAAAAACATGGACAATAATAATCAAGGAAGAGTAAAACGTGTACTTATCTCTGAGGACGATATCAGAAATGCAGTTCAATCTGCCGGAGAACAGCTTGCACAAATATACGAAGGCAAGCCCGTTCTGCTTGTAAGTGTTCTGAAGGGAGCCTTCATTTTCCTCGGCGATCTCTGCCGCTGCATGAATATCCCCTGCCGCATTGACTTTATGGAAGCCAAAAGCTACTTAGGCAACTCAACAGAGTCATGCGGTCAGGTAGAAATCACCATGGATCTTAAGCATGATATAAGCAAATATCATGTAATCATTGTCGAGGATATCATTGATACCGGCAGAACACTCAGTCAGGTTATAAAAATCCTGAAAGAAAGAAATCCGCTGTCACTCAGGATAATTACTCTGCTTGACAAGCCGGCAAGACGTACTGTTAAGCTTGAGGCTGATGTTTCACTCTTTACCATTCCTGATTATTTTGTTGTCGGATATGGTCTTGATTACAACGGATATCACCGCAATCTTCCTTATATTGCAGAATTTGAAGAATAATCACTGAATTAATACGAAAACAGGAGTCCGAATGGGCTCCTGTTTTCATGTACCATTATATTTTCAGGGGAACCTGAATCAATTACGACTCAGGGAGAACTGATATGAGTTTGAGCAGATATCTCTGGATTGCAAGCGCGTCCATATTAGTAAGTCCATCTCCCTTTGAAGATACGTCAGCGTTTGCTATACCGTCTGCTGTAATATGCGATTTCTCTGTTCCGCTTACTCCGTAAGTATCAGGATTTCCAATTACCTGCAATACGAGGATAGCGTCTGAAAGATTTACTGTTCCGTCGCAGTTTGCATCGCCTGCCTTACCTTCAGCAGGTACAGAAACTGTTGTTGTTACAGTTGTTATAGAAGTAGTAGTTGATGATGATGATGTTGTTGTCTGCTGAGAGGAAGCTGTTCCTGACTGTCCTGTAAGTGTTGAGGGGGTTCCGCTGTTATCAAGATGATAACCAAGTGTACCGTATGTTCCTGTTGATTCAGCAAATCCGCCTGTTCTGATTGTTCCGTCTGACGCTCTCCATACCGTATGGAAATCAGTTTTCATTGCCGGAACTGAGAGGGAAATGAAATCAGAATCCGAAAGCGTTACAACATCTCCGAGCTTTGCACCGTTTGTCATTGAGACATTGCTCTTTGCAAAGTAATATTTTCCGTTATAGTATATGGTATTATTCGCAATTCCTACAAGCTTATCGTTAGCAACCTTTATTCCTGACGCACCTGTATCAGATACCTTGCCTGTATTTGTATAAGAAATAAGATTATCAAGCTTTGTAGAGGATGAACAGCGATATACCATATAATTCGACTTGCCGCTGCCGCCTACTCCGTTATTATAGGATGTACAGTTCCTGAGACTGCCGAGCTTGGGATTGTTGTTATCAGTAAAGCCGCTGTTGAGATTTTCAAAAGCAAGACAGTTTTCAACGATATGCGCAGTGCCTACTCCTGCACCGCCGAGCTTGAAGCCGTTTCCGTCACAGTCTCCATAGCCCTCGCCGAACTCTGTATATCCGTTTCTGAATGCCACGCAATTCTTTATAGTCACTACACCGATAGGTCCTGTTGCTTCCTTCGCGTACAAATCCCATCCGTCGTCGGAATTATTATACGCCATACAGCCGTCAAATAAATTGCCTTCGCCGCAGGTGAGCTTTGCAGCAAAACCGTCGGCGTTTTCCATAGTTGCGTCATCGCAGTTGTTTTTGGATGTACAGTTGAGAATCAGATTGTAAGAGGGCCAGTCTGCAATTGATGAAGCATTTGTATCATAACGTGATACCTGCAAGCCTGTATCCTGATTATCATTGAATACCATTTCAATGATTCTGTTGTAATTTCCGGCAAGAAGCATACCGTTATCCCCTGCCTTGGTGATTTCAAAGCCGGCAAACTGCCAGTAATCACCATCAAGGACAAATCCTCTGTTTGACCCGCTTACAGACATTGCTGAGAAATCAAACACTACTGCTCCTCTGTTTTCGGGATATGCCTGAATTGTCTTGTACGCACCTGATGTGCCGTTATTGGAAGAATCAATGAGAATCGTCTCACTGAACTTGTATGTGCCGTCAAGAAGATATATCGTGCCGCCTGCCTTTACATTCTTTATTGCGGAAAGGACGTCTGTGGGTGAATCCTTCGTACCAGAGCCATTTCCGTCAGGTGAGCAGTAGATTGCTCCTTCGACAACTGTCTTTAGTCCGGATGTTCCTGATGACGGAGGATTGACAGCTGTTGTCGTTGTAGTAACAGAAGGCTTCTTTGTTGTTGTAGTTGTTACAACAGGAGCTGCACTGCTTCCGCCGAATACCATGTAGAACAGATTTACAGAATCTGCCTTTGTGATAGTATGTGCTCCTGCACCAAGATCAACAGTGATAATACCGTCGCCTGATGCTGCATATTTTGTGCCGTCCACCTTAATTGTTGCAGTAGGCTCAGCGAATACAAGAGTAAGCTTTCCTGATGAGCCAGCATTGAAGCTGATGGATGTGGCTGTTTCGATCTTCAGGCACTGAGTAAGAGTCTTTCCAGCATAAGTTACAGTGCCCTTTGAAGTAGAGAGGTTACCTGAAATCGTATAGAAACTGCTTGAATTTCCGTTAGTAGTGAAGTTGTGTTCCTGACCGCCCTCAGAAGGCTGTACGGGCTGTGAAGGAGAAGTTGTTGTAACAACCGGATTATTTCCCTTTGTTGTTGTAGTTGTTGTCTTTGAAGGAGCGGGAGTTGATACTGTTGTAATAACTGCGGGCGGATTGTTTGAATCCTCCTTAAAGCCGCTTCCGATAGCTGTGATCTTATCATCGTATGACTTGAGTGCAGATTTGAGTGCAGAATTTACAGCATAATCTGCATCGTCAACAGAATTATCAAACTGCCACTTGAAGTCGCCGCCGTCTACACGTCCAGCCTTGGACATTACAACAGCGGGAACATCTGCTGCTGCGTCAACCTTGTAGCTGTAGAAGCCGCTTGCTGTATCGAAGTTATTGTATGATGCGCCGCCCTTAGCTGCCTTTACAGATGAAGGAACGCTTTCGTCTCTTGACTTAGCATCGTAGAAATCAAACTGTGTGCTATTCTGTGAATAGGGAACGTAAACGCCGCCCTCAAAGATATTGCCGTATGCCTTTATCATACCGCCTACTTCACCGCTGAATGTTCCTTCGCCGGCAGCGTCTGTACCCTGTCCGGAGATCATCATAGGATTCTTGCAGTTGCGGAAGTAGTTATTTTCAGCAAAGATATCAGAATCAGTTGTAGAACCGATACCATACTTTGAATTTCCGTCGTAATAGTTATTGTAAACGTGAACTGTTGCTACTCTTACACGAGGATGACGTGAGTCAGAGTGATCGAACCAGTTGTGATGATATGTGATATAGTTTGATGTATCGCTTGAGTTAGCACCCTGAAGATTACACTTTCCGTTATCAACGAAGTGGTTGTAGGAATGTGTGATGTGGTGTGATTTCTTTGTATCGAGAGCGCCGTCGCCCTTAGCCTGATCGGCATCAGAACCAGCGTCGCCGTAGAAGAAGTCACAGTTGTGAACCCAGCAGTAAGAGTTGTTCTGCTGAAGTCCGCAGTTATCGCCCTCAGAGCTGTTGCAGTTCATGAAACCGATGTTTCTTACTTCAACATCAACAGCATTCTTTAATACAAGACCAAAGCCGTTGAAAGTAGCGTCGTTGCCGATACCCTCGATTGTCATACCAGCTGTTGCTGTATCAATTACGAGGTCGCCCTTTGTAAGAACGGAAGGATCAGTGATGTTTCCGATGAATCTGATAGCGATCGGACGTGTTTCCTTGCCCTTCTTGTAAGCTGTGATAATGTTCTGAACACCTGTGCAGTCTACTTCGCCCTTGCCCTCAGCGTTGAGCTTTACTGTAACGGAATCCTTATTCTCGTTTGTTACATATACAACGATTGCGTTTTCCTTGAGAGTACCATCTGCCTTGTAAGCTCCGGGAGAGTGATTTCCTTCAAAAGCGTAGCCGCTTCTGTCGTTGGCATAGGATGTAGCTGTGATCTCAGCTGCCTTTGAAGAATCTTCCTTTCCGCCTACGATCGGAACAACCTTCATTGTGTGACTTCCTGCTTTAAGACCAACAGCGTCTGCTCTCATGTAGCCGGGATACTGTCTGATGAGCATTGAATCAATCTGAACTCCGTCAACGTAAACGTTGTATCCGGATGCTCCTGAAACTGATGCCCATGTAGCATACATTGCCTCTGCGTATCCTACTGCCTGATTGAACTTTACTGTGCTTTCAGCAGCAACAGCTGTGAGTGCATTGTTATCTTTAATGATAACGCCTGTACTTCCGAATATTCCGGCAACAGATGAAAAACTCATTACAGCAGCAGCAACAGCAGAAGCAATTCTTTTTTTCGTTTTTAAATCGCGCATGATAATTCCCTCCGATATTTTTATTTTTTACCTATATAATGTGTACACGTTTGTCCTTCCGGACTTTTATTCATTTGCTTCATTCATTGTTCATATTATAGCGGATATTTTTCATATTTTCAATGACATATAATACTCATTAACTGATATATTGTGCTTTTTATATATTGCTATGCACACGATTGGTCAATTTTATAAGCAAACAAAAAAGACATCCGCCAGAACGGATGCCTTATTCCGCAATAATTCTGCATATCTTATACAGAATTATTTTTCATATTTTGGTTCACAGGTAAGATTTATTCCGAGACGCTTGAAAATTCTCTCATCCACCTGAGAAAGAATTACCGTAGAATGTACTTCACAGCCACGCAGCTTTGAAATCTGTTCCATTGCCTTCTTTGCATTTTCATCAGTTGCAGCACAGATTGAAAGTGCAAGCAGTGTTTCATCAGTATGTATTCTCGGATTGTTATTACCAAGATGCTGTACTTTAAGATTCATGATAGGCTCTATAACGTGCGGAGACATGAGCAGAACGTCATCTTCAATTCCTCCGAAGTATTTAAGAGCATTAAGCAGCAGTGCCGATACTGCACCTAAAAGGTCTGAGGTACGTCCCGTGAGTATTGTACCATCAGGAAGCTCCATTGCGGCAGCCGGAGCATCAGTCTGAGCTTCCTTTGCAAGAGCAGCTGCAACGACCTTTCTGTCGTCAACAGTAACACCAGCCTGCTTCATGAAAAGCTCCTGCTTCATTGTCTCCTCCTCAGAGATAAGACCTTTTTTATAATCGCACTTTGAAACGTAATAGCGTCGGATTATCTCAGCCTTTGCCGCTTCGCAGACTGCTTCATCATCGACGATGCAGTTTCCCGCCATATTCACGCCCATATCAGTCGGAGATTTATACGGCGATTCACCAAGTATCTTCTCGAACATCGCATTGAGTACAGGGAATATCTCTACATCACGATTATAATTTACGGTAGTTTCGCCGTAAGCTTCAAGGTGGAACGGATCTATCATATTAACGTCATTGAGATCGGAAGTTGCCGATTCATAGGCGATATTTACAGGGTGACGAAGCGGAAGATTCCAGATCGGAAATGTCTCGAATTTCGCATATCCTGCATTCTGTCCTCTTTTGTGATCGTGATACAGCTGTGACAGACAGGCAGCCATTTTTCCGCTGCCGGGTCCCGGTGCTGTTATGACAACAAGCTTGCGTGTAGTCTCGATATAATCGTTTTTGCCGTAACCCTCATCACTGATAATAAGCTTAAGATTAGATGGATAGCCCTTAATATTATAATGATGATATACCTTGATTCCAAGGGCTTCAAGCCTGTTCTGAAAGGCAACAGCCTGTGGCTGATCCTCGTATTGCGTAAGAACTACACTACTCACATAGAGACCGATCTTCTTGAACACGTTATAAAGACGGATAACATCCACATCATAGGTGATTCCAAGATCGCCCCTCACTTTATTCTTTTCAATATCTCCGGCATTGATCACGATCACGATTTCAGCTTCATCCTTAAGCTGGAGAAGCATCTGAAGCTTACTGTCAGGTCTGAAGCCGGGAAGTACTCTTGAAGCATGGAAATCATCGAAAAGCTTTCCGCCAAACTCAAGATAAAGCTTGTCCCCGAACTGGGCAATACGTTGTCTGATATGCTCAGACTGCATTTTCAGATATTTATCATTATCAAACCCTGTTTTCATATAACCAACCTCCTGATATTCAATTTCTCTTTCACTATCCTTTTTATTATATACCAATCCGACAAAAAAAGCAAGCTTTTTAGCCTTTATTTACAATTAATAATTAATTTGCCATAAAAAGCATTGCAAATACCGGCATAAAGTGATATAATAGAATATAATATTTAAAGAGAAAGGAAATAGAATATGTGCAGAAAAATAATGGCTGTTCTGACTGTATCCGCAATGGCAGCGTCTATTGCAGGATGTTCGGATAAAAGTTCCTCAATTTCTTCATCATCGGATTCTTCAACAACGTCAGGCTCGGATGACGATACAGAAGATGAAACATTCGAAAATACAGCCACTGTAAATACAGCACCGAAAACCGAATTACTCACAGAGGCTCCCACAGAACATATCAGTCCCATTGAAACTCTCTCTGCTGTCTGCGGTTCTCAGATAACCCTTAATAAAACAATCCCATATACCGAAGGCAGCAATACTGTCAGAATCCCTCTTGCTGATCTCATTCAGGAAGGTGACAGGATCAATTCCTTCACTTTTGTTATTTATTCCGCTGATGAAAAAGATATAGGTGAATTCAAAGGAGGATGCGGTATATCCGTAAACATGGATTGTCCTGCCTCAACTGATGAGGGATGGTATCAGTCAGAGGATTTCTCTTCACCTACTCAGGGAACATATGGAAAAATTACATGGAATGTCCCTGCGGATATACAAAATTACATATCACCATATGGAGAGCTTCTTTTTGGCTACTGGTGGGGAAATGCCTCCAGTATACGAATTGAGGATGTTGTTTGTAACTATACAAGAACAGCGGATATTCCTGTTGACGGAACTGTTACAGAAAAATCCGGAAAAAGCATATCTTTCAGTACTGAGGATAATACAATAAGAATTCCTGTTGCCGGATTTCTGCCGGAAAATGCCATTCCGGAAGCTATCGTCTATAACATCAATTCATCAGGAAAGCTTGGAAAATTCACCGGAAGCTTCGGATATAATTCTTCAATTGGATACTATCAATCGCCTGATACAGCCGTTTTTACCGAAAGCTCCTCTCTTTCGCTTACATGGTTCGTACCGGAACAGGCAAAGGCTTATACCGCCAAAAACGGCGAGATCATTCTCGGTTATTGGTGGAGCGAACAGCCTTCAATTACGCTTGATTCCATCACTGTGAAATACAGCCTTTCCAGCGGAAGTTCTGCTCCCGTTCAGCCGGATACAACACCTGATCCAGAGATTCCGGATGAAAAATCTGATTTCCGAAATGCCGAAGAAATCGTAAGATCAATTAATGCCGGCTGGTGTCTCGGAAATACTCTCGACAGCTATAATACCGGCAGAACTGGTCTTTCTACGGAGACAGGCTGGGGAAATTATAAAACTACAAAAGAAATGATAAAATCCGTAAAGGACGCAGGCTTCAATTCGATAAGAATTCCTGTAACATGGGGCGAACACATGACCGGCGATACAATCAACGCTGATTGGCTCGCCAGAGTCAGAGAGGTCGTGGATTACGCCTACGATCTTGATATGTTCGTTATTATCAATATGCACCACGATGACTACATCTGGTTTGAACCGTCAGATTCGGAATATCCGGCTGACAGTGCAAAACTGAAGGCTATATGGAGCCAGATAGCCTCCTGTTTTGCTGATTACGGCGACAGACTTCTCTTTGAGGGCATGAATGAACCAAGAACCGTCGGAAGTGAAAAAGAATGGATTGGCGGAACTCCGGCTGAAAGAGCAGTAATCAACCGTTATGCAAAAGACTTCGTTGATACAGTACGCAAAACAGGCGGAAACAATCTGCATCGTTCGCTTATCATCACTTCGTATGCGGCTTCGGCAGATACTGCCGCCCTCAATGATGTCGTTGTTCCAACTTCAAAGAATATTATCCTTTCTATTCACTATTATGCACCGTGGAAGTTCTCTGACGGCTCCGTTACTGACTTCAATGACAGCGGAAAAGCCGAGCTTGATACAAAATTCGCTGAACTCAAACAGAAATTCATAGATAAAGGAACTCCTGTTATTGTCGGAGAATTCGGATGTATCAATGCGGCTCCTGAATCCGAAAGACAGGAATATTACAAATACTACGTTGAAGCTGCCAGAAAACAAGGAATCAAATGCTTCGTATGGGATAACAATATCACATCAGGAGAACAGAGCTTCGGAATCTTCAACAGAGGTGCTCTCACATGGAATCAGCTTATACTTTCAGCAATCATGGAAGGTGCTGAGTAAAAATTCAAATACTGCACAAATTCAAACAAAAAGGCGGCTACCGGAAATTTCCGGCAGCCGCCTATATTTATACTTCAAGCTGATTGATAAGTTCGCTCTGCATGAGACTGGAGAACGACACATACCACTGTCCGTTTTTTTCAAGAAATGCACTTGAATTTCCAACAAAAACTTCTCCGTTATCAGCGTTGACATAATACATATAATTGATAACATATCCGCTGGTATAATCTGTGCCGAGTTCCTCGTTGAAGGTAGAAAGCTCCTCCTCCGTAACCTCTGCAAGAAGCCCTTCCGAGATATCTGCCGTCCAGCGATCATCTTCAGAATCGCTGAATTCAGCCATTATTTCCTCTATCATCACCATTGAACTATCAATCGCACTGACGAGAGCTTCCTGACTGAACACCTCATCCGGAGATTCTCCATCAAGCTCATCAGCCATGAGTTCCTTGTAGCATTCTATTTCCTGCTCATTGAACAGCTTATAAACTTTTTCTGGATCGTGATCAAGATATGCCTGATAAAAATCAGACGCAAGCGTCAGACTGTCAGTATATCCGCTGCCGGAAGTCTCCACAGAAGTTACCGGTTCTTTCTTTAAAGCTGACTTTGTAGTGACAACCGGAACATTTTTCTTTGTCGTTGTTGTCTTTGCTGACTGAGCCGACGTAACTTCCGAAGTTATTTCAGAAGATATTTCAGCTCCGGTTGTTTTATCGGGGACATCAGCTGATTTATTGCCGCTGCTGTCCGATTTGCTCTTGCTGCATGAAGCCATTCCGCCACACGCCATCAGAGCTGACAGTAATACTGCCGTAAATTTACTTTTCATATACTCAATAATCCTTTTTCTTTCCGCAATCCCTGCAGGTTTTTCCGAGCTTTTTGATATCTCCGCCGCAGTATGAGCACTTGCCCATTGATTTCCAGCTGTTCACTACTTTTTCCTGATAAGCCGGGAATCTGCTGAGGTTATCCATAAGATAATTCCATGAGATATTCATAAGATTCGGGCAGTCTGAGAATACAGTGTCGATTTTCACAACTGACGGCGGAATCTTTATGCTTTCAAGGTTTGTACATCCGCTGAAATCGCCTAAATATGTAACCTTTGAAGGAATGTCCACACTGCGGAGTGATGTACATCCTCCGAAACCGTCAACGTATGTAACGGCAAACGGAATAGCGATTTTTTTCAGCGAAACGCAGTTCTGGAACGCAAACTGACCGATAGTCTTGATCGTTTTCGGCAGTTCGATTTCTTCAAGCTCTGTACATCCGGCAAAAGTTCTCTCGTTGATAGAGGAAACTCCGTCCGGAACAATAACAGTTTTTAGCTTTTCACAGCCGGAAAATGCGTATTTTCCTATCTGCATAACTGTATTCGGCAGCCATATTGATTCAAGATTCTTACATCCATTGAATGCAAAAGCACCGATTTCTGATACTCTGTTGGACATCTCAATAGTTTCAAGGCTCTCACACTCTGCAAAAACACAGTCGTGGATAACACTGATATTATTCGGCAGGAACATTGATTTAAGATTTACGCATCCTCTGAAAGCCCACGGACCAATCTTGGAAAGGCTTTCCGGAATTCTTATTTCTTCAAGGGATGAGCAGTTCCTGAAAGCATAACCGCCGATTTCAATAAGACCGTCGGGAAGAATAACCTTTTTCAGTGTAGTGCAGTCCTCGAAAGCGTTTTCGCCGATTTTTCGTACACTGGAGGGAATTGTAATTTCGTCTGAGTTTCCGGAGTATCTTATAAATACGCCGTTTTCTATTTCTATGCTTGGCTTGTTGACAGCCTTTTTTTCAGGCTTTGGTGCTGGTTTGGGAGCTTCCGGCTTTACTTCCGGCTTCGGAGCTTCCGGTTTTGCCACTGGCTTCGGAGCTTCCAGCTTCATTTCCGGCTTCGGAGCTTCCGGTTTTGCCACTGGCTTGGGAGTTTCCGGTTTTGCCACTGGCTTGGGAGCTTCCGGTTTCACTTCCGGCTTCGGAGCTTCCGGTTTTGCCACTGGCTTGGGAGCTTCCGGTTTCACCTCCGGCTTCGGAGCTTCTGGTTTCACTTCCGGCTTCGGAGCTTCCGGTTTCACTTCCGGCTTCGGAGCTTCAAGCTTTACTCCCGGTTTCGGAGCTTCTGGTTTCACTTCCGGCTTCGGAGCTTCAAGCTTTACTCCCGGCTTCGGAGCTTCCGGTTTCACTTCCGGCTTCGGAGCTTCAAGCTTTACTCCCGGCTTCGGAGCTTCCGGTTTCACTTCCGGCTTCGGAGCTTCAAGCTTTACT
>JAFXCR010000035.1 GCA_017516465.1 Ruminococcus sp. | reverse complement strand
CGGAACTCACCCAGGAGGTTCTTCACACCTTTGTATCACTCATTGAAGTTCATGAAAGAACCATCGACAGCTTCGGACAAGAACATCAGGATATTGACATTTACTTCACGCACATCGGTGCTGTGAAGTAATCCACACAAAAGAAAAGTGGATAGCATTTCTGCTATCCACTATCCCGAATTAAGTGTTCCCTAATTCAGCCACGATAAATCGGACTTTTTTGGCATGTGATCTTTTTCGTCACATATAGATGGAGCTGATGATCGGACTTGAACCGACGACCTACGCCTTACCAAGGCGTTGCGCTACCGACTGTGCCACATCAGCAATCAACAGTTAATATTATACATTAAAATTCCTTTCATGTCAAGAGAATAACGATTATTTTTTTATGTTAACCAATTATATATAAATTGTTAGCTATCAACAATAACTTTTAGTCGTCAGCCTGACAGCCTGTCTGAGATTATTAATAGGCGAACTTTTGCGTTCAGCCCTACCGATTAACTAACGCCTGTTAGTTGACGGCTGCAATAATCAATCATTTCTTGACGAATTAAGAAATATATGATATAATAATGTCAATATAAGAAAAGGAATGAAAAAATGAACGCATTAGAAACTGTTATAATGATAACCGCTATTGCCGGTGTCGGTGGAACCGGAGTCGGAGGACTTATAGGAATATTATTCAGGCGTGATTCTGAACATTCTGTGAGTCTGCTTCTCAGCTTTGCAGCCGGTGTTATGCTCAGTGTTGTTTGTCTTGACCTTCTGACCGAAGCCATTGAACAGAATCCTTCTTCAAAATCGCACGTTATGCTTGTTGCCGGAACTCTTCTTGTCGGATTCGCTGTAATATACCTCTTGAACTACTGGATTGACAGATCAACTAACAAAGAAGTAAGTCACATAGACAAGAATCATCCCAAAACAGCTGATCAGCTTTCAGAACTCATACACAGTGATCATTATGAGGTACATAAAGAGCAGAAAAGTCATCTCCTTATTGCAGGAATTGTCATGGCGTGTGCAATAGCCCTCCACAATATGCCGGAAGGAATGGTTATAGGAGCATCTCATGCCGGTAATTCAGCTGAAGGTTCTTCTGTTTTTTCAGGAAGTATGATTCTTGCAATTGTAATCGGATTACATAATATTCCTGAGGGAATGTCAGTTGCTGTTCCGCTTATATCGGGAGGGATGAATAAAGCCAAGGCTGTTATACTTACAGCTGTAACCGGTGCACCAACAATAATCGGAGCTATAATAGGATATTCAATTGGCTCTTTAGGTCCTGTCAGTCTGGCGATATCCCTCAGCTTCGCAAGCGGAGCAATGCTGTATGTGGTATTCGGAGAGCTTCTTCCGGAAGCTATACTCATGTGGCGTTCAAAGGCTCCTGCTTTCGGAATGCTTGTAGGCGTTCTTGCAGGTATGATAATAATTTTTATTTAACATAAAAGCTGTTCCGAGATGTTTGTCCGGAACAGTTTTTTCATGTATATTCATTAAATAGACAGAGTGTTTTCTCATAGCGTTCATAGTCCGTTTCACAACCGGTAATTATTGATATATATGTAAGTCCGTTTGTTTCAAAAACAGAAATCAGACAATTTCCAGCTTTTACAGTGGATCCGGTTTTTAGTCCGGTTACATTTTTGTTGTAAAACTCACTGTACGGATCAAGGAGCTTATTTGAATTATGCCACGTAAAAACTTCTCCTGAGCTGATTACAACCTTTTTTTCACAGCACAACGCAGCTTCACGAATCTCAGGCAGAGTCATCGCATATCGTGCAAGAATACACAGATCATAAGCAGTAGTATACTGTTCATTATTATCCCAGCCATCCGGATTTGCAAAATGACTGTTTTTCAATCCAAGCTCTGACGCTAAATCGTTCATAAGCTCACAGAATCGCTCTGAAGCCTGATAATCAGTCATATATGTTTCGGGGAAACATTTTCTTGCAGTATTCACAGCAAGAGTATAGGCGGCATCATTTCCGGAAGCCATTATCATACCTGTTATAAGCTGTTCAGCCGTAAGCTGTTGTCCCTGATTGATATAACACAGGCTTGAATCCGGCTGTACAAGAAGCTGCTCTGAACCAACTGTAAAAATCGTATCCGGAGATATATAATTCAGCACAGTACACGCAGTAAGAAGCTTTGTCAGACTTGCAGGGGCTATTAATTTACCGATATCCTGACTGTAAACAATCTCATTTCTTTCAGGACAATATAACATAGCAGCTGAACATCCCGATATCCTTTCACGAGGAATAACAGATACCTTTACAGAAGGAACAGTTGTTGCAGCTGCTGTTGATATCGTCGTAGCTTCTGTTGTTATTTCAATGGGAACGTTCTGAACATTAACTGACTCCATACTTTTCTTTGTAAGAAAAATACATACTGGAATAATAATTCCGATGATAAACGCGATAATAACTACTTTTCCGCGTTGGGTAATTCTGTATCTCATTTGAAATGACCTTCCGGATAGAATATAAACGCTTCATTTTCACCGCAGACGAATTCATAGAAATGTTCTGCTGTTCCAAAGGTATAAAAAAATCCTCCATTAAAACTATCCGGATATATACCAAGACCATTACGCTCAAATGTCATGTGGAAACCCTCTGTTTTTTTCCGAATAATAGAATGAAGAAATCTACCGATCGCCGCACCAATGATTTCACTGTCTTCCATTTATCTTCCTCCCTTTTGTTATATATATTTCTCTCTATATAATGACAAGAAACGTAGATAAGATATTACATATTTAATATCAAGTTTAACACATCAGTACAAAATTGTCTATGTAGAATATTTGTGTTTTGTGCAAGATTATGGATATACAGAAAAAATTACCTGAAAATATTACTTTTAAGTTCAGATTATAAAAAGATTCTATAACCAGAATTGTTTTTTGCACAAACTAAAAGCAGTACCGCAATCCATGCGATACTGCTCTATTTGTTTCTTTATACATTGTTTAATTAATATGCTTCGTCATCCAGTTCTGACAGTAAATTATACAGTCCGTCTTCTGAAAGCACTCCTCGTTTCAGGTCGGATGGAATTTCTCCCCGTTCATCAGCCTCATAATCTGAGAGCCACCGACCGCTTTCATAATATGAAACAAGTTCAGCAAGCACTGCATTTAAAGGGGGATCACTGCATACATTTATGCCTTCATTTACCGCCCTGCTTATCATATCAAAATATAGTTCCATTCGCATAATACGTCTGATGATTGTTTCAGATGACTGCATTGTTTTCACATCCTTAATATATTCTGTATTCCACAATATTATTTCTCAAGATAGGTGACATAATCAGAATTATAGTATTCCCAGCCATCAGCGGGAACAAGTCCTTCGCCGTAATCAACAAGATTGTTTTTTACTGAAAAATCGCTGTACCAGCCGTCTACCACATACATTCTTCGGCTTGTGTCTACCGCACCATATGGCTGGTCCATGTAAAGTGTATTATCAGTGAATTTACAGTGATATCCCCATTCCTCAACCTGAAGGTGCAGTTCAAATGCTGCAACAATATTCTTATTTCCATTACGATAGCCTTTATTATCATGAACATATACATCGTTGCCGGCTATATCAATAAAGCTTCCCGCATAATTTGCACCTGTCATGCCATCTCCGTAAAAGGTACAATTCATGATTTCTGTTCCTGTTGTATACTCTTTGACATCAACGTGTTCTGCCGCAACATTCTTAAAAATACAGCCATCGACTGTATTATTGTCGCATTTATAGTCAAAGCCTGTTGTGGATTTAGCACTGCCTATATATACTCCTTCGCCATATCCGGGAGTTACCAGTCCTGTATCGTGTATATATGAATCCTTCACCAGACAGTAGGAGCTTCCGTCACGGAGAGCTATTGCTTCTGCACCAGTATTGTATACTTCGCAGTTTCGTATAATCGAATGATTTGAATTATCAAATACTATTCCCTTCTGTGATGTGGTTATTTTCAGATTTTCAAGAATCCTGTAATCACCTTTAATCTGAATTACATAACCATTCGCTGTATCTTTTCCTGTAATAACAGGCGGATCATCCGGATCGGCAGCTGTCAGCGTTATGGGAGCCTCTTCTGTACCCTCAGCGGAAGTATCAATTTTCTGTGCTCCCTGATATATCGTATAATCGTATATTCCGCTTGCAACACGGATAACATCGCCCGGCTTTGCACCACGCATTGCAATGAAAAGCTCCTCTACCGTTGAAACATCCACATAATTCTTCGTTGATGCGGAAAGAAGCTCACGTCTCATCAGACACAAATCAAAAGAATCAAGAATATCATCCTTAAGGAAATCGGAAGCCTGCCAGTATTCAGGAACTGTATCTGTATTCTGCAATATCCAATTCTGTAATATGACTAAATCTGCAATATTGAAATAACCATCAGAATTAAGATCGCCTTTCTTTACAGAAACATCTTCTCTTGCCGATACATTAATCGTTCCCGAAGAAGAAATAACTGATACCACAAGCATTGCTGATATAATTTGTTTTTTCATGTTATCTACTCCTTTTATGGAATAATTTGCAATATAATGAATATATTGTAGATATAAAATACTTTCAGGTGGTGTGAAATGAAGAATATCAAATGGACAGAATTATTGATTTTTATTATCGGAACTGAGCTTGTCGGTGTACTGTCAAGCCTGTTTTCAGGGGATTTCTCCGCTTTTTACAATGAGCTTGTAAGACCTCCGCTTTCCCCTCCGGGTTTTATTTTTCCGGTTGTATGGACTATTCTTTACGCTCTAATGGGAATATCAGCATATCTGATATTCGTTTCTGATTCTGATACGGATATCGGAGAAAAAAAGAATGCTCTTTTTCTTTATTCGATACAGCTGTTTGTCAATTTCATGTGGAGCATCGTATTTTTCAGGCTCGAAAATATTGCAGCGGCAGCAGTAGTTCTTATCATTCTTATAATTCTCGTGATAATTATGATACTGAGATTCAAAAAGATAGAACCTCTTGCCGGATACATAAATATCCCCTACCTGATCTGGATATTATTTGCTTTGTACCTTAATCTCGGCTTTCTTATTCTTAACTGAACTCTGCTTCAGTTGAAGAATCAACCGTGACATATTCACAGATTTCTTCTATCTGATATGGCTCAAGTATTTCAGCATAATATATTTCGTATGGATGCGAAAATTCCCCGATATCATCACGCAGTTCAATTATTTTTACAGCATCCTCCTCGGAAATATAAGGAAGAAGCATAAGAAGTTCTTTATCTGCTGTATTAAGATTTATTGGTATAACATCTTCAAGGCTGACTTCTTCATCCTCAATTATTTCGTGAAACGACGTAATCTCAGATTCACAAAGGATTTCGGTGTTTTCTTCTGTTCCAATAATTATTTCCTCATCATATACCGGATTATCAACATAAATTTTATCACATATTTTTGAAAAGATTCCGTCACCAATTCCATTCACAAGCATAATTTCTTCAATATTATGGAAATTCCCGTAATTCTCACGATATATAATTATATTTTCAGCAAGAACATCGCCAATATCAGGCAGATTCACAAGCTCATCATGATCGGCAGTATTGATATTTATGTAAAGGGGTTCAGATATTTCAGATATCGTTTCTGTAACAACAACAGATTCACTCACCGTTGTCGTTCTGACAGCAGTATTCTTTTTGTGATTTGTCTCAGATATTGTAGTATATTCTTCACCAATAACAGTTGTTGTAGTGTTTACAGAACGTGTAATAGTAATATATTCAATCCGTGCTTGCTTATTTCGCTGACAAATAGAAGCAAAAGCAATAAATCCGATAAGAACAAGACATATAATAGTAACAGTCAGCTTATTCTTATTCATACGTCAGACAACTCTTTTCGTTCAGCATATTTTTGATTTTATTTGTATACTTTGCATCTAAATATAATAATTGTGCTGTATTTTTTGTCTTTTTTGTATTATAACATATTGTAATATATGTGTCAAGAGTATATCGACCTTTAAAATAAAATCTTTTCATTTAAAAGAGCAGTTCATGACTGCTCTTTTTCTTCTATTTGATTATAAATCTGTTTCAGAGCAGTTTTTCCCACTCTGACTCCCTGAATCCTACAAGAACACTTTCTCTGGTTATCAGAAGAGGTCTTTTTACCAGCATACCGTCCCCTGCAAGAAGTCTCAGCTTTTCTTCATCCGTCATATTATCAAGCTTATCCTTAAGATTCATGGAACGATAAAGGAGACCGCTTGTATTGAAAAATCTTTTCAGCGGAAGTCCGGATTTTTCGTACCATTCCTTAAGTTCATTGTAAGATGGCTTTTCTTCCTTTATGTTTCTCTGAGAATACTCAATACCCTTTGATTCAAGCCACTTTGCTGCTTTTTTACAAGTTGTACATTTCGGATAGCATATAAATTTCATTGATTTACCTCCTGTTTATTTTTTATTCAGAATTTCCTGTGCCTGTGCGAGAGTATCCGGATCAGGCTGCCTGAACCTTTCTCCCTTTGAATTATCACATATATTCATGTAATCACAGAATCTGCATGGACTATTTTTTCCAAGTACAAGCGGTACTGCCTCTGCATTTCCATCAAGAAGCTCCTCTGCCATTTCTCGCAGCTTACCGTATGTAAAGTCCCTAAGTTCCATGATTCCTTCTCTTGAAATGCACGATGAATTTGCATACAGATCGCCTGTTTTCTTTTGTTTTACAGGAATATAATTACCGCATATGCCTTTTTCCATAGCATCAAGCACAGCTGTATCGCTTAGTACAAGTCCGCTTGTCTTAAGTGAAGATTCGAGTTTCTCACTGTTAAAACTGTCTATTTTCCTGTTTTCCGGCGAAAAATCCTGTATCTGAACAGGCGAATACAATACTCCGGCTGGCTGATAATCTTCATATACACCGCCTTCATCCGTAGCAGAAAAGAGATATATCAGCATCTGGAGATTAATTCCGCCGGCAAGTGTTTCAGCTGTTATCTCCTTCTGACTGCTCTTATAATCAACAATCCTGAGATATTTTTCGTCTCCGATTGTACATACATCGGCTCTGTCAACCTGCCCGCCAAATCTAAGCCGGTATTTTCCGCCGAAATCAAGTGATATTGAATGATGATTCCTCAGATCAAGCTCGTATGCGTGCGGAACAAAATCAGACGCCATAAGTGATTGCTGTGTATGTATGAAAACATTTGTCAGACGCTCGGTAATTTTTTTGAATTTCAGATCTGATTTCGGATCTCTAAGAAAATCTCCGGCAAGTTTTTCTTGTCTGAATTTATCAGCACACTCATTTATTGCTTTTGTAAGATCATCATAAGTCATACTTATAAATTTTTCCTTTGAACGAGAAGCAAGTATTTTATTGAAGCACGCATGAAAAAGATCACCGGCAGTTACCGCATCCAGCTCAATTTTTTCATTCTTGAAAAGTCTCAGACATTTATCACAGAAAAATTTAAAATGACAATTATTGAATTCCTCAAAGCTTGACGGTGAAATCATAAGAGGAGTAAAGCTTTTCAGCTTCTCCATTATCGTCCTGTCAATTGTAAAATTCTGCTTATATGAGCTTCTGCTGAGTACATACGATATTCTGCTCTTATATGTATCGTCAGTACAAAGAACATGATTCAGAGTAGCAGCTTCAGTACTGTCTGCAGCTCTGTTCTGCATATAATGATAAAAAGCTGAGTGCATCGTTACCGCATAGAAATGAGGCAGCAGATCATCTGCTCTGAGAAGTATTTTTTTATCTTTGAACATCGAAATGATATTACCAACCACCTGAGACGGATATTTCGCCTGACCTGAAAGATCGGAAAGCGGATATGTAATATAAAGCTTCTCGGATGCCGCTGACAACGACTTATACACCACCAGTCTTTCAGAAGCAATAAGATCTGAAAGAGGTCTGGAAATCTCAATTCCGTTTTTAGAAAGCTTAAGCTTGTCAGATTCGGAAAACAATCCGTGAACGTTGACAAAATTCGGAAAGCTTCCGTCATTCGTACCAATAACAAATACTACTCTCGGAGCATTAAGTCGGGCTGTACGTGCTGATGCCGCAATTACAGCGTCAAGCGTCTGAGGCGGTACTGAATATTTGATTCTGCCCATCATTGATCTCATTATCTTAGCAAGCTCGCTGAACGATATTTCCTTATCTCCAAGAGTACTGCTTATGCTGTCGAGAATATCAATAAGGCATCCCCAAAGACGCTTAAGTTCGGAAGCTTCAAAGTCAAGATTCTGCTTTATCAGATTGCCCATAAGTTTTCCGGTATTTCTTTCCGCACCACAATCCAATATGTATTCATACAGCAGATACGAAGCCTTTTTCGCTGTAAGATTTCTTCCGATACTTTTTTTAAGCTTTAATACTGGAACAATAAAGTTACTCCTTATTTCTTCAAGCTTTTCAAGATCGGGATCCTCAGCCATGAACGGAGAACACCAGATGTCACCGTCAATACTCCATTTGTAGCAGTAATTTTCAAGAAGAGAAACATCTGTAAGTGAAAGATCAAGTATTCCGCTTTTCATCATTCTGAATATATGTTCAGATTTCATTTTAACTGACGTCAGCAGACTGAGCAGTGATGTAAAGAATACCATTATCGCTGTGTGATTAACAGGCTGCTCTGCACTCAGAAAGTACGGAATATCATATCTCCGGAAGGCTCCCTTCAAAATGCCTGCGTAGGCTGTAATATCATTTGAAATAACAGCAATATCACGATAATGCAGTGTACTGTCATCATAAATAAGATGCCTGATTGCGGCACATATATACTCTGCTTCATCATACATATCCTTTGCTTCAAAAATACGGATATTTTCCGGCTCAGGAACATTTTCAGCTTTATTCGGAAGATTTCTCAGTATATTTCTGCTCAGATATCTAAGCTCCGGATTTCTGAATCTGTAAATTTCCGGACATATCGTAACCTTGTATTGTCTGCCAAGATCATAGCATATTCCCGAAATACGTCTGAATGTACTATTTACTGTTTCAAAAAGTGTAAATTCTCCGGCATTTACGTCATCTGTACGAAGAACTATCGTGACATTATCTGCGTGTTCCAGAATAACTCTCAGCATTGTAAGCTGATCTCCGGTGAAGCTTTCAAATTCGTCAATGTATACGTTTTTTCCCTTGAACCAGTCATTTGCAGCTGCTACTGCAGAAGCCTCCTTAATGTTGTCAAGATTATTCTTAAAACCATATTCCTTCATCAGACGCTCATATTCGAGATAAATCATAGAGATATCTGAAATCTTATCTGTCAGTCGCTTATCGTTTGTAACCGCTGAAACAGACAGCTTTTCAGGCGGAATTCCGGAACGCTTCATATCACTTATCAGATTCAGGATTTCTTCTGCAAAACCACTCTGAGAGCTTCTTGTACGGAAGTATGTCAATGCCTCAGGCATATTTCTTACTGAATTGACTGCCTGATATATCATTATCATCTGAGCAAGCTCGTCAGCGTATTCTCCAGTACGATTTATTTCACCATAAAACTGGAAAAGCTGTCTTGAAAGACCCGTAAACGTAGTGGAAAGAAGCTCGTTGAATCTGTCAGCTCCGAGAAAAAAATACAATGTCTTATCAAACTCATGTGAGAACTGTTCCGGAACTATTATACAAATATCCCCGTTGTCTGACTTGATTTTTTCAAACATCTGAGTAGTTTTTCCGCTTCCTGCCTCACCTGTAATAAATTCTACCATAGAACCTCCAAACATAGCAAAACCGTACATCTGGCACTGCCGTCTGTACGGATCTGCATATAATTTTAATTAATAACCATTCAGATGAGCATCCTTCATTATCTGAGGATATATATCGTAACAATAATTACATAATACATTACCATGTATTCCGTCTATATTCCCTTCACTGGAATACTGCCACATTCCATAGAATTTTGAAAATACCGGTGCAGTATCTGAATAGCTAAAAATCCATACTGCGTATTTGTCAAATATGGAACTATCTAAACGATACTTCAGGAAACTTTCACTGCCCATAATACCGATAAAATATCCCTTTGACTGAACGTATGAGCAGAACGCATTCAAGACTGCTGTTGCTTCCGAATTACTCAGACCTCTGCATACGGATTCATCAAGCTCTACATAAAGAGGGTATTCAAACTTGTGTCCGTCAACAAACTTACAGAAAAGCTGTGCTTCCTGAACAGCTTCTTCCGGAGACTGTGCATAACTGTACCAGTAGGCTCCTACATCAAGACCTGCTGCCTTTGCATTAATGTAATTCTGTTCAAAGTAATAATCCTTCTGTGTTTCGTATTTTCCGTAACCTGCACGGATAATAGCAAAATCAATATTCTGTGCCGCAACTTTACCCCAGTCAATTTCACCGTTCCATGCAGAAACATCAATACCTCTTGTTTCAATAATCTGCTCAATATATGATGGAGGATCAACAGGAGTTTCTACGGGCGGTTCAACAGGAGTCTGTGTTGATCCATCGTTCTTTCTTCCTGTGATTATGTAGGGATAATCAACATAACAGCGATCAAGATCAAGAGCCTCTCCTTCAGTAAATATACCATTCACCTGAGATTTTCCACTATCTGTATACTGCCACATCTGGTATTCATGGTCGAAAGCAGGTGATGAAACACCATACTCAGCTACCCATACATCATACTTATCAAAAATAAAGTCATATACATTCTTATTGAGGAATGAACGATAGCTGTAAACTCCTACATAGTAGCCTCTTTCCTGTAAACGTGAGCAAAAAGCATCAATAATAGCAGTAACTTCGGCTTCGCTGTAATTATCGTACATTCTTTCCTCTATATCATAATAAACCGGATACTGGAAATCATAATCCTTAATTATCTCGTAGCACGCATCTGCCTCCTTATAAGCATCTTCAACACTATCGGCATAAGCGTACCAATATGTACCAATATCAAGACCGACCGACTGTGCCCCTTTCATATTCTGAATGAAATATTTATCAATCTGTGACACTTCTCTGCCGTATCCGGCACGGATTATTGCAAAATCAATTCCGCTGTCCTTCACAGCTTGCCAGTCAATTTGTTTCTGATGCTCAGAGACATCAATGCCCCATGATTCGCGGTATATATTGTACGTTGGATTTCCGGCTTCTAAATGAGCCTGATATATATCAAAGACATTGAATGCTTCTCCGGATAATTCAACAGAATTACGTTCACGGTCTTTACTTTCAGATGAAATTGTGTTATAATTATTTAAAGGCACACTTTCAGCATAAACGGGTATACTCATTACTGACACAGTAATTGCAATTGAAAGCACTGCTGAAAGAACCTGTTTTTTCTTTATCATAATATTCAGCTCCATTTCTTTAATATTAATGTTATATTTCCAGAATAAAATGTTTAAATAATTTCCGGCTATCAACAACATTTATATTATATACTATTTTACACAATATTTCAATAGTTTTCAAGGAAGTTTTTTTGCAGAGTATAAAATTCGTAGAAAGTAACTATATAGCAAACAATATTTCTGTACACTTTACACATATACAAATTTTAACACAAGAGAGTGAAAAAATGAAGACATTTTTAATAAACAGCAATGATAGCGGACAAAGAGTAGATAAATTCATTACAAAAGCCATGCCTCAGCTTCCGAAAAGTATGATGTACAAACTCATCCGCAAAAAGGATATAAAAATCAACGGCAAACGATGTGAAATCTCAACTATACTTCGTGAAGGTGATACAGTTGCCGTATACGTTAAAGATGAACTTGCAGCTGCAAAATACCATGATACCAGCTTCATAAAGGCTTCATCATCACTCGATATAATCTACGAGGACAAAAATATTATCATTGTTTTCAAACCAACAGGCATTGATTCCCATTCAGGAAGCGGCAGCAATGACAACCTTATAAACAGAATCAAGCACTACCTTTTTAATAAAAAAGAATATATGCCTGAAACGGAAAACTCCTTCGCTCCGGCTCTGTGCAGCCGTCTTGACAGGAATACCTCCGGAATCGTTACAGCCGCAAAAAATGCTGCTGCTCTGCGTGAAATCAATTCAGCTATAAAAAGCGGACATATCAGAAAAATATACAGATGTATAACTATTTCCCAACCGCCAAAGAACAGCGATATAATCTGTGCCTATCACAAAAAAGATGATGATAAAAATATCGTTCTTATCTCTGACACTCACAAAAACGGCTATAAACCTATAAAAACCGGTTACAGTATCCTTGACGTAAAAAACGGACTTTCGCTTCTGGAAGTAACCTTGTTCACCGGCAGAACACATCAGATAAGAGCACATCTCGCTCACATCGGTTCCCCCCTGCTCGGCGATGGAAAATACGGCAACTCATCTGTAAACAATCAATTCGGGATATTTTCTCAGCAGCTCTGTGCTTCTGCACTTGAATTCAGACTTCCCGAATCATCCCCGCTTTGCTATCTCAATAAAATAAGAATCTCAGCCGGCACTCCCGATTTTGAGAAACAATTATTCTCATAAATACATAAAAAAGGACATCTCTCAGATGCCCTTTTTTTATCAGTTAGGCTGGCCTATACGGTTACGGATATTATTTTCCTTAAGCTCCCTTCCCTCTGCAATAAGACCTTTCATCATTTCGTAATCCTTTGCCTTGAGAGCTTCACTGTATTTGCTGAGGTTTTCTATAAGCAAATCAAGCTCGTATACAAGATATTCACTATTCTGCATAAAAAGCTCTGTCCACATTTTTTCATTCATTGTTGCAATTCTCGTCATATCTTGAAAGCTTCCTCCGCTAAATCCGCATTCAAGTCCAAGCTCCGGACTTTTGACATACGCACTCGATACAACATGAGCAAGCTGAGAAGTATACGCAATCATTTTATCATGATTTTCCGGAGATGTCACAACAATTTTTCCAGCTCCAATTTCACGAGCAAGATCACTCAACAGACTGATATCCTCCTGTCTGCTGTCCTCAAACGGAACAACAATAAAATTTGCTTTCACAAATAAATCACCGCTGCTGTTGTGATACCCTCCGAATTCCTTTCCTGCCATCGGATGAACTCCAAGATATCTCAGACCATTCTCCTCAGCAATCCGCTTCATTCTGTCAGAAAACCTACCTTTGATTCCGCATACATCTGTAATCAAAGTTCCATTCTTCATTTCAGCTGCGTGATCGCACAACCACTTTTCTGCCGCATCCGGAAAAATTGCAATAATTGCAACATCAACATCTTCAAAATTATTATCGAAAGGCTTATCTATTGCAACATCACGCAATGCAGCATATTCGATATCGTGGTTAATGTCACTGCCGAAAACAGTATGATATGTATATTTCTTTAAAGCTTTACAGAGAGAGCCTCCTATAAGTCCAAGACCTACAACAAGTATATTCATATAAATACCCCTTTTACTTTTTCTTTTATTATACCGCTTTAAACAATAAAAGTCAAGAGTGATTTATAACAACTTTTTTATTCCCTTAACTTTTTTCATCATTTCTGCATAAAATAATATAAGGAATATTTCCTTAAAGCAACACTACATAAAGCTTGTGCAAAAAATGCGAAATCAGATTTTGTACAAAGCCATCAGGCGGACTTTGTGTGGTGTCGACTTTATCCAACGAAAGGAAACATTTTTATGCCAAAGGTATTTTTAAGCCCTTCAACTCAGGAATGGAATCAATACGCTACCAGCGGCAATGAGGAACTCTACATGAATCTTCTTGCTGACAGGATGGAACCTTACCTCCGTTCTTCGGGGATACAATATACACGCAATGATCCTGACAGAAATGTCAACGGGGCTATCGCCGATTCAAATGCCGGAAACTATGATGTTCATCTTGCACTTCATTCAAATGCTGCTCCGGAAAATCTTTCTGGAAAGCTGAGAGGCGTTGATATATATTTTGCCCCCAAAAGTCAATACAGCGAAAAGCTTGCCAATATAATCGCTAATAACATGAAGCCTATTTATCCCCTTCCCGACAAGGTGAGAGCTGTTCCGACAACGTATCTCAGCGAGGTTCTCCGTACACGAGCTGTTGCAGTTCTGTGTGAACTCGGATATCATGATAATTACGCTGACGAAGCATGGCTGAAAAACAATCTTGAAACAATAGCCAAAAACATAGTACGTTCACTCTGCGATTACTTCGGAATCCCATTCGTTCCTGCCGGAGCTGTCCGCTGGGGAATTGTTGTAACTGACGGTTCAGGTCTGAATATCAGAAGTTATCCTTCACTTTCCGGAAAAATTCTCGGTTCTGCTCCTAATGGTGCAAGCATACTCGTTAACGGCAAAACAGACGGATGGTATGTAGTCAACTACAACGGGATTCTTGGCTATTCTAATTCAGATTTTATTGATGTATAAACACAAAGGGCGAACCAGAGTTCGCCCTACATATTATTGATTATTATCCTGACCGTTTTCAGAATTCTTCTTTTTCTTCTTATCCATTTTCGGCACAGCGTAAATTGGCTTCATCGGTTTAGCCTTACTTTTATAGACAACCCATGCGTAAACACAGATAATAATATACAACAGGCAAAGAATCAGAGAGATTATAAAAGCATTTCTGAACCATGTCGATTTCGGAAACCTTTTTATCACTTCAATATTATACTTTGATTTTGATCTTTCAACGTCAGATACGGCTACAAGCTCTATCGTTCCGAGCTTCTCACCAGAATATTCAAGTGTAACCTCTCCGAGTACATCACCTTTTTTAACAGGAGCACTCAGCGAGCTTTTATACCACGTTATTTTATCCTTCTTAATAAGTGAAATATCAACCTCATCATACCAGAGCATTGAGAATTCTTCCTTTGGTTTTGCAAGAACATAATCATTGCCTTCTGCAAGCTTTACAGGAAGCTCACCTACTTCCGCTGTATCAGCAAGAATCACCTGATATGAAAAATTATTGAAAGCCCACTTGAAAAGAGCAATTGCGTCATCGATATGATAATATTTTAGATTTCCATCAGCATCATTGAACGGGGCCTTCATAAGGACAACAAGATAATTATTTCCGTCTCTGCTTGCAAGCGTCACAAGGTTTCTGCCTGCATCCATAAGATTTCCGGTTTTTATCCCCCTTGCACCCATATAGTAATAGGTATCATTTCCAGGATCCATCATAAAGTTTGTATGCTTCCAGATCCATTCATCAATATGCTTATGACGTTCCGGATTTGGAACAGTCGGGGTATAGCTGTAAGTTACAGAAATTTCTTCAAATCTCGGTACACCAAGAGCATACTGTGTAAGAACCGCCATATCTCTTGCTGTCGTATACTGATTGACATCAAACATTCCGTCCGGATTGGTAAAATTTGTAGATGTCATGCCGAGTTCCTTTGCCTTGTCATTCATTTTTTCAACAAATGCAGATATATTGTTTCCCCCAAAATGGTAAGCAAGAGTATTTGAAGCTTCAATAGATGAGGTAAGCATCATACAGTACAGAAGATCCTCTACTGTAAGCACATCACCATCGCTTATATCGCATGACGGAAGATCATCCAGTCTCTGATCAGCACTGAGAATATCATAGATACCGCTATATACAGCAGGATCAAGAGTAAGCTCCTCACTGAGATTACTGCACTCCTCAAGAACAATAACAGCCGTCATGATATTTACAAGAGGTCCCGGCATCTGCTTTGTATCCACATTTTTTTCGTGAATAACCGTATCAGCGTCAAGATTTATCAGAACAGCTGATTCACTGTTTATTGAAGATTTAAGCGGAAAACTTACTGCTCTGACATCAGGTGTATTTACGCAGATAAAAGGCAGAAGAAAAATAACTGCCGATAATACTGATATAATTCTTTTCATATTAGCTCCTTATTCAATCACGGATTACCGTGTAATTTCCATACATATATATTATATCACATATTTCAGGTAATTTAAAGGGGTTTTTGAAAATTTTTTCATATAAAAATCAGCAATTACTGCGGAAGTTCTTTCTCAATTGAAGAATCCCCGTATGTGAGACCGTTGCAGTTATAATAATTCCACTTATCCTTCTCGTCGTCAGTATAAAAGAGAACTCCATCTTCGTATGCCATGTAATTATCCCATACAGTTTCGGTGCAGTTCCATGAATTAAGTATAACCATTTTCTTTCCTTCAGAATTAAGAGAAGTATCCATGTATACCTTATTTCCGTAAATATAGGCATTCTGTCCCCATCCGTCAACAAGCTTGTTCATCTCAAAGGCACGGTTTACTCTTATTTCTCCGTTTCTGTAACCTGTACAATATCTCAGAATACAATCATTTCCCTTGAGATCAACAAAGCTGTCAGCATAATTTTCGCCAGATATTCCCTTTCCGTCAAAAGTACAATTTTCAATAATTGTTCCTGTTGTATACTCCTTGACATCAACGTGTTCAGCTGTAACATTCGGTCCGATTTTACAGTTGCGGATTCTGTTATTATCACAGGCGTGTTCGTATTCCTCAGCTTTATATGAGCTTCCGATATAGATACCTTCACCATACGCAGCTGTTTTTAGTCCTGTATCGTGAATATAAGTGTTTTCAACAAGACAGTTAGAGCTGCCGTCACGGATATGTATTGCTTCCTGACCTGTTCCATAAACCTCGCAATTAATAATTTTTGTGTTATTTGAGTTATCAAGAACAAGACCGATAGAAGAACCGGTAACTTTTATATTTTCAAGTACCCACCAGTCACCTGTGATAGCAAGAGCATATTGCTTCTGAATGGTAGATCCTGAAAGAATTGCCGGAGATTCAGGATCTTCTGATCTGAGTATGATCGGAGAATCCTCTGTTCCATCTGCAGCACCATGATACTGATACCCCTTTGTATTAGTAGATGTTGTGCAGATATATTCACCCGGAGCAACTACAATTTCATCACCAGCTTTTGCAGCAGCAAGTGCAGACATGAGTTCATCGGACGTAGTAACACGGACAATATTTGTTTTCGGAACAAGCAGATGCTTTCTCATCATCGACATATCAAAAGCATCAAGGATATTATCAGTGCATAAATCAGCTGCTTTCCAATTCTGAAGTTTATCAACGTCGTTTAAAATCCATTTCTGAAGAGTTACCATATCTGCAACATTGAAAACTCCGTCATTATTTATATCGCCCTTTACTTCTGAAGTAACAGCAGATACATTCATGACCGATAAAGATCCGAAAATAGCAGAAGTAATCAAAGCAGTTATTCTTTTTTTCATAAAACAGCTCTCCGTTTCATATATTTTATATAACAATATTATAACATAACGCACAATTTTTGTCAATAATATAACGCTTATGATAAAAAAACTGTAACATAAAGGGAAAATTATAAAAAAATTGTTAACTTTCACATTTTGTATAAAAAAGCTATTGATTTTTTAATTCGTATGTGTTATAATATATACAACAAATAAATATTACTGCCTTGTTCGATTTTTTATAGTTCGTATGATCCAACACTTCTTACCAGGGAATTCAGCTCCGGATGTGGATTGCAGACCTCCCGCTTCGGCGGACGAAGGGAGCGTGAGGCACTCGGGCGTTTACCCACCTGCTTTGTGCGGGTTTTATTCACTATAAGTCCCGGCAAGGCGGTTTTATTTTGCCTAAACAAACAGCTCAGGAAACTCCTGAGCTGTTTTCATTATGTATTATTCTTCATCGTCCTCTTCATCAAAAAGTTCATCCATACGCTTCATAAAGAATTCTGATACTCTGTCAAATTCATCGTCATCTTCGATTGATGCAAGAATTTCCTCTCCGTTATCCTCAATAGTCTTTAGAATAACAAGCTCACAGTCAGCAGCAAGAATATCTTCGCCATTGAATTCAGGTATCATTGCATAATAGATTTCGCCTTCAAATTCAGCAATATCTACAATTTCAAAATTCTTTTTATTTCCTTCATTGTCCACCAGTTCGATAAGATCTGGTGTATATTCGTTCATATCAGACATATTTTACTCCATTCTGCGGTTATTCCGCCTTTGATATTCTTATTATACACTGTTGCTAATGAAAAATCAAGAGGAATTTTCAGTAAAGCATACTTCGGTTTGTACACAATAACCTAATCATAAAAGCATACATTGTTTATTATGCCGATTTGCACTAATCCTTCAAACTTTTTCATAGATATCTATTGACATTTACTAAATAATATGGTAATATATAATCAAGGAAAGGGAAGAAACAAAATCTTCCGAAAGCTGAATTTACTTGGACGGAGCTGATGCTCAATGTAAATTATTTTATGCGGAAAGGTGTGTGAGTCCGGTGGAAGAATTTTCAAAACAACAGCATGAAGCCAGCGGGCTTGCTGAGTAATCGGATATATATTAGGGAATATAGGCAAAATGCTTGTTCCATTGAATTGAAATTACAAATAACATCTGGTTATAAAGCTGACGTATTGCTGAATGAAAAATGGCTTCATGTCTAAGCTCAGTTTGGATACAGGATTATCTGAAATTACGACAACGAGTCTTTAGATACATAAATCCAAAGTAAAGGTTGAGTCCGATGAGAAGTTAATTTTTGGGAAAGAAACCTATTCCGTCCGCACATGGTACGGAAAATAATTGTAAAAGGTGGTCCCGATGCAGTAATTTAATTTTGACCCGATATCTTTATTTGAAGGAATGATTCAAATGAAAATGATTAGATATTCTTCAAAGATCACTATGAAAGGGTGAGTCCAAAGGGTAATTCTGCAAAACGATGAAAGTCGTTTTAAATCTACAATTTAATAATTAAAGCCCCCGAAGGTCTCTCGGGGGTTTTTTCTGCTATTTTGTCTCATCAAGAAGCTTTTTACGATACTGATATGCTGACTGCTCCTGCTTATTATCACCAAACTGATAATATACATGACCATTCAAGGCATCTGGCATATACTGCTGTCTGACATAGTGGTTCGGAAAATCGTGAGGATAGAGATAATTCTGTCCGACAACCGCTGCCCCCTTTCCGTCATAATGCATATTCTGCAAATGACGAGGGAAATCAAGTGCGTCACAATCCTGTAAATCGGCAAGTGCAGCATCAATAGCTGCTTCAGCACTGTTCGATTTCGGGGCTGTTGCAAGAAGAATTATCGCCTCAGCAATCGGAAGTCTTGCTTCCGGAAGTCCCAGCTGTAATGCAGAATCTACACACGCCTTTGTTATCACCGCTGCCATTGGATAAGCAAGTCCGATATCTTCAGAAGCAATGCACAAAAGACGTCTGCAAAGCGAAATAATATCCCCTGCCGCTATCAGACGTGCCGCATAGTGAAGTGCTGCATTTTCATCAGAACCTCTTATTGATTTATGAAGTGCCGACAAAATATCATAATGCTGATCTCCGTCACGATCATACCTCATATTGCTTCTCTGAGCAATTATTTTCATGGATTCTGCTGTAACTTTTACTTTTCCGGAATCCGGTTCGCCACAGATAACTGCAAGTTCCGCAGTATTTATGGCTTTTCGTACATCTCCGCCGCAGTTATATGCAATGGTCTTGTAAATTCCCTCATCTGCTTCTATCACAGTTCCGTTTTCCTCGGAAATTATATTAAATGCACGTCGTACCGCCGGAATTATCTGTTCCGCTGAAACCGGCTTGAATTCAAATACCGTACTCCGGCTTATAACTGCATTATATATCGAAAAATACGGGTTTTCCGTAGTCGAAGCAATAAGCGTGATCTCACCGTTTTCAATATATTCGAGGAGACTCTGCTGCTGCTTTTTATTAAGATATTGTATCTCGTCAAGATAGAGAAGAATTCCGTTTTCTGTGCCGAAAGTGCCTATCTCCCCTACCACCTGTTTGATATCAGCAGTTGACGCACTTGTTCCGTTGAGCTTATAGAGCGTCATTCCGCAGTTTTCTGCTATAATCCGTGCAACGGTAGTCTTGCCCACTCCGGACGGACCATAAAATATCATATTCGGTACTGTGCCGCTTTCAATTATTCTGCGAAGCGGCTTTCCTTCCGCCAGAATATGTTCCTGTCCAACTACGTCATCGAGCGTCAACGGACGTATCTTATCGGCTAATGGTGCAGACATATTGTTCCTCCTTTTTATAATTCATCCTCATACGGATTCTGCATTTCTTTCCAGCACCGAAATGCGGAATAACTTATTCCAGCAAGCAGAATAAGATTTATAACAAACGAAACGGGCTTAATAAAAATCCCATGTGCTGCATTTCCCAAAGCATGTAAAAACATTGCAACCGGCAGCATTACTATTGATTTATTAGAATATACGCCGTAGAATACAAGAATCGTCAATGCAATGACAAATACCGCCCCTTCGACAGCATACCACACATTCGCTATGAAAATTTCAGGAGCAGCTTTGCCTGTTCCGATAAGATTCAGACAAGCCATTCCACCGCCAATACTTTCGAAAGCACTATGTCCGATACCGTAAGTCACTGCGTCCTTTCGGTTATCGTAGGATTTGAGGAGATATCTGAATGCAAGAAATTTCACTCCCTCTTCAAATATTCCATATAAAATTCCCTGCTGGATATAGAAAGCAATGAAATCGCATCGGTCGAATCCGGAGCGTATAGCTCCCGCAATAATAAAGGCCGGAAAACATATCAGCAAAGCGGCAAGTGCAGGAAGAAGTCGTGTACCAGTCTTTTTATGCCACAGGATCAGCAGAATCAGTGGAGTTATAATTCTTATCACTCCGGCAAGAATACAATTAAAATCTGCCATAGTAATCTCCAATGGTATATCATGTCAATTTATATTTCAGCATAAGTAAAACGGCACCGACAGCGAATGCGATCATCATTGGTCCGAGCTTTTTTGCCTGTGCTACTGCGTTCGGGTCATCACGCTGGTCGGTTCTTACAAAAAGATGTGGTGCAAATGAGCAGACTATCCCTGCAACAATAAGTATAACCAAGGCTATAATAAATGGAGCCATACTGTTTTTCTCCTTTATAATCATTTCTTAAAACGAATAAAAAATCAGTGAAATATAGGTGAATATAGGAAGTAAAGTTATGTAAATCATAAGAAATATTGCAACTGAGCTTTTCTTTTTGTCGAGAGCTTTTATATATTTAATCCAAGCTTTTACAGAAAATATGAGGGCTAACAGAATTACTATGGCAGCTAATCCAATTATGATAACCGTTTTCAAATCGGTATCATGACTTTTCCCGCTCGGCTCGTCAATGCCGTGATATGTTAAATAATCACTTAAAGCACATAGAAAGCCATATCCGGTCAGCAATAAATTTGCTGACAGCAGACTGCTCAATACAGCACTAAAACAGGCATACGTTTTATTGACAGTTGCTTGAATCTGTTTTGCTTCATCTGGCACTGACATATTTATTCCTCCTTGCATTCATTTACTGATAAATGATAAAAATTTAAAACAAAAGTTTGTCATCGGGATTATTTGTAAACCAATCCTCTAGCCAAATTTTTTCGCCATAACTATTGATTGAATAATCTTTTATTACAAGTAAGGCGTTTTTTCTATCTTTATCATCATAATTCATTACTTCAAGCATATGATGAGCACACCATAGTTTAACATTTTGATTTTCATGGGTGAGTAATTCAGCAAATGCATTTTTGTATTTCGGTGTTTCAAATTCAATATTTTTTGCAATTACACGAAGTTTATCAGCTAACTTATTGTTACGTCTGAGATTGTTCCCATGAGATAAGCCAACTTGATTGATTTGCTCTAATTCAATAGCATAATCAATATATCTTTTTATTATTGACTCCATGATTAACTCCATAATAAAAATTCCGATTTATAACATCAAATCAAAAAAGGACGGACAGCATGTCCGTCCTTTTCGGCAAATCTTACTTATAAAGCGGGAACTTCTCGCAGATAGCATTTACGCCAGCACGGATTTCGTCAGCCTTATTCTCGAAATCTGTTGCACAGAGGTAGATGTATTCAGCGATCTTTTCCATTTCCTCAACGCCGAGACCTCTTGTTGTAACAGCAGGAGTACCAATTCTGATACCGCTTGTTACGAAAGGCTTTTCAGGATCGTTGTGGATAGCGTTCTTGTTTACTGTGATGTAAACTTCGTCAAGACGATGCTCAAGCTCCTTACCTGTGATGTTGAAAGGACGGAGATCAACGAGCATAAGGTGATTATCTGTACCGCCGGAAACGAGGTTGAAACCTCTCTTGAGAAGTCCGTCAGCAAGAGCCTTAGCGTTCTCAACTACACGCTTCTGATAGTCCTTGAACTCAGGCTTGAGAGCTTCGCCGAAGCATACAGCCTTAGCAGCGATTGTGTGCATAAGAGGGCCGCCCTGTGTTCCGGGGAAAATTGCAGAATTGATCTTCTTTGCAAGATACTCGTTATTTGTGAGGATAAGACCGCCTCTGGGTCCTCTGAGTGTCTTGTGAGTTGTTGTTGTAACGATATCAGCATAAGGAACAGGTGATTCGTGACAGCCAGCAGCAACAAGACCAGCAATATGTGCCATATCAACCATCAGCATTGCACCGACTGCTCTTGCAATCTCAGAAAGCTTCTTGAAGTCAATTGCTCTCGGATATGCAGAAGCACCAGCTACGATAAGACGGGGCTTGTGCTTTACAGCAAGCTTATATACTGTATCATAGTTGATAGTCTCTGTTTCGTCGTCAAGACCGTAGGATACAAAGTTGAAATATTTACCTGAGAGATTTACAGGTGAACCGTGTGTAAGGTGTCCGCCGTCAGCAAGGCTCATTCCGAGAACTGTATCACCGGGCTGAAGTACTGCAAAGTAAACAGCAGTATTAGCCTGAGCACCTGAATGAGGCTGTACGTTTGCATACTTAGCTCCGAAAAGCTCGCATGCACGCTGGATAGCGATATCCTCAGCGATGTCAACACATTCGCATCCACCGTAATAACGCTTGCCGGAATATCCCTCAGCATATTTATTTGTAAGAACAGAGCCCATTGCTGCCATAACAGCAGGTGAAACGATATTTTCGCTTGCGATAAGCTCAAGATTTCTCTGCTGACGAGCAAGTTCCTTTTCCATTGCCTCGCCCACAGCGGGATCATATCCCTTTACGAAACCGATTGAATCCATAAGATCACTGTACATTGTTGATCGTACTCCTTTAATAATATTTTCTGCCGGATGTTCCGTACAGACACGATGTATATATTATACTACATTTTTACAGTAATTTCAATAGCAAAACAGAAAAAACTTTTTTATAGTAATTTTTTCACTCTTTTTTTAATTCTCATCGAAGAACATATCAAGAGTGTATTCAGAATCAGATGATTTCAGTGTATAATATCTCAAAAGCAATGTAGCATCTGAGCCGGTTATTACACCGTCAAAATCCATATCTCCGAATTTCAATACCGATTCATCTACCTTGTAATTATCAGGATCTGATGACAGAAGCGTATATTCACGCAATACTAACGTAGCGTCTGAACCAGTTATAATGTCGTCATTATCAACATCGGCTATACCTTCTATGTATGAGATTTCATAGTTTCCTATGGGATGAGCCGAGTTGATAGGATATATTTTCACAGTAGCCTTATTATCAGATTTAAAAGCATCTTTGGCAGTAGAACAATTCAATGTACAGGTACTTGAAATATCAACATATTCCTTTTTTGTAATATAGCTGCCATCTGCATTAATTCCTGTCTGGGTTTCAAGTGTGATATTCACGACAAGACCTGCTTTGGAAATATCTGATTCCAGTGAAAAATACTGTTTTTTATCAGGAAGCTTCTCCAGTGATATAGTTCCGATAATAGAAAGGGGTTTTACATAAACGTCAGAATCAACATAGTCAGGAACTCCCCACCATGATGAAAAACGCTGCTGCGTATGTGTATCCAGCTGCCTGCTCAATCCTGATGTATCAATACTGCTGAGTATTTTTGAATCAATTCTCTGGCCAGCAGGAACTGACAATGTATAAAAGGTATTCCCGTCAAAATCAAGAAATCTGACTGTATACAGAGCATTCGCAGTTGCAGACAGTGATGAAGCCGTCAATTGAATTGTACCGGAACCTATTACAGCTGCCGTCATTACTGATATAACTGATTTTATCATATTTTACTCCTTTTCCCGATTAAAATCTTTATCGGATTTATAATTTTTCCGTCTCATTCTGTATGTAAGCTTTGCAGAAAATAATGATGTTCCAAGAAACAATACAATGAACACAATTACAGATGCAGTCTTTATTGCTTCTTCACTGTCAGAAGAACATCCGCAGCAAAGAAATGATATAAGAAAAAATAACGAAAACGTATAGATATATCTGCATTTCATAAGTAATCCTCGTTTCTTTGCATTATATTCCCGCAATATCCTTTATAACCTCTCCGGCTATTATAAGCCCCGCAACAGATGGAACAAAAGCATTGGAGCCCGGAACTGAACGGTGTCCCACAGTAAGCTCCTCTTTTACGATCGAATCAATCTCAGGGATAATCGCCTGTTCCGTAGAATATACAACCTTAAGCTTTTTTACACCTCTTTTTTTGAGCTGCTGACGCATTACCCGTGCAAGCGGACAAACAGATGTACTATATATATCCGCAACCCTGAAAGATGTAGGATCCGTTTTATTTCCTGCCCCCATAGAGCTTATTACCGGAACTCCAGCTGACTGAGACTTCATAATTATTTCTATTTTTCCGGTAACTGTATCAATAGCGTCAATAACATAATCATAAACAGAAAAATCAAACTGTGATGATGTATCAGGCATAAAAAATGTCCGGTATACGTTTACTTTGCAGTCAGGATTTATATCAGCTATTCTTGCTTTTGCCGCATCGGTTTTGTACATTCCGACAGTGGATTCAAGTGCTATGATCTGACGATTTATATTGGAAATTGCCACTGTATCGTTATCAATCAGGTCAAGCTCGCCTATTCCTGAACGTGCCAGTGCTTCAACGGCATATCCGCCGACTCCGCCAATTCCGAACACAGCAACTCTCGCTTCCGAAAGACGTTTCATCGCTTCTTGTCCGAAAATAAGTTCTGTTCTTGAAAAACGATCGGTCATTAATTATCATTCCTTTTTGAACCAGTTTACTTAACTTAGAAATTTTTCACAGGGATTCTTTTTATTACAGCTTCATAAAGCATAACAGAGCTTGCAGCTCCCATTATTCCCTGAAATACACTTGATGTCATGCCAGCAACAGCAGTTGCAATAGAACCATAAAGAATGATGTCGAACACAAAATATCCTGCAAGCATTATAAGCTCTGATACGACAGCAGCAACGATCCTTGACGGGAATGAGCTGAATTTTTTCGCAAGAGTACTATATACAGCAAAGCAGAGAACTGCCATAAGTGCCTTTATAATAAGAGTTGCCAGAGCATATATCACATAACCGGAAAGAATATCTGCTGCTGCTGAACCAAAACCTGCCGCCGCTGCACCGTAAGCAGGTCCGAGAAGCCATGCTGAAACGTTTACCATGCAGTCACCAAGATTAACATACCCCTTTGTAGGTGTAGGTATCTGAATGAGCATCGTAAGGACACAGGTCAACGCTGCAAGAACTGATGCCATTGTTAGTTTTCTTAGCTTTTTCTTGTTCATAATAATCTCTCCTTGTGATATTAATTATGTTTTTTATTATACTCTTGATTTTTTGGGATGTCAATACTTTTTACAGATTTACCGCTCACATATTGTTAAATAAAAAATATATCTCTCATCTATTGATTAAATCAGATTTTTTTGATATAATTAAAAAGCTGGGGCATAGCCAAGCGGTAAGGCAACAGACTTTGACTCTGTCATCTCGTGGGTTCAAATCCCGCTGCCCCAACCAAAAAACACATCATCAGCTCTGATTGCCGGTGATGTGTTTTTACATTGTAACATAAAAGCCGGAGATTTCTCTCCGGCATTTTTTATGTAGTTTTAGTTAACGCTTTTCTCATGAGACAGAGATCAAATACGTCTACAATATTGTCAGCATCAAAATCTGCATTCTGCCAGCAGGTAATATCGTCGGAACCAAGAATCCACTTCTGAAGCATAACAAGATCTGCAATTGAAAATTCACCGTCAAGGTTGCAGTCACCAAGCTTGATTTTATCCTCATCAAGCTCTGTAATGTTTCCGTCCTCACTGATAAGATAATACTTCACTATCTCAGATAAAACATCACCATTTTCCCATGGACGAAGCTGTGTGAAAGTCATTCTGACTATTCCCGGAGCACAAGGCTCATATACCATGACTGTTTCTCCGGTTGTTCCGGGAGGCGGAGGTAATACGGAATCCTCAATTACTTCATATTCCATTACCTGTCCAACACGTCCGGAACCGCATTGCTCTACTTGAAGCTCATATCCGGCACCTTTGGCTACTACATCACAATAAACAATGTGTCCATTCTGAATGGTTACTTCGTCATTTTCTTTGCGGAAGGCTGAATGTTCAGTAACAGAGTCAGGAATAATACTCATAAGATCGGTCTGAGTGATAGTTCCGTCAGCAGAAATATCAAAATTCATAACTGCATAAGGATTTGAAATTCCGAATCCGGCTGCCCAGTCAAGATTGATAGTTCCTTCTGACATCGGCTTGTATACATAAACCTCATATCTGAAATCTGCCTGCATGAGATCGACATCATCTACGGATATTCCAAGAAGGTCAAGCTCCTCAAGATATTTCTCATAGGCTTCTGTATCAGACTCATCCGGCACTTCCGTACTCAACGGATCAAATACCTCATGATAGAGAAGCTCGTATTCCGCAGTACTTGTACTTCCATCAATTTCGTAATTGTCTTTGTCTTTCTGCTCCTTGCGAACACAGCATATCAGACCATCTGCAACATGGTTCTTGCCGTATTTATTACTGAAATTAAGAGCTTCTGCAAATGTCCTCGGAACCCAGTCGGGAAGAAGTTCATCATAGGAAGTTGTCATTTCTTCTTTTATAAGTGATAGAAGTGAATACTCTCCTGCTGCATCCTGAGTAAGTTCCCAGATCATAATACCACCGTGTTCTTGTGCCATTTCGCATTTTTTCTGCATTGTGGAGGCACCATTATAAGCAATCCCGTCATACAGATCAGAGTCATAATTTGCCTCATCGTATTCGATCAGCTTTGCAAATGGAACGTAAGAATTCCAGTCGAGTTTACCATCCTCAGTATATCCTCTGCCATAGAACGGAACACCAAGCACAAGTTTTTCTTTCGGTATTTTCTTCTGAATATTGAAGTATTCAAGTGATGACTCGGCAAATTCCATATCGGCGTGTGATGATTCATCGGCATCGTTATCGTAAGCCATAACATTGACAAAATCGAAAAGTCCGAAAGTTTCAGGAGACACATTTACTGCTACCCATTGTGCAGTTGCTGTGGAAAGCTCATATCCACGCTCATCACAAAGTGTTCTGAGGGAAGCTACCCAATCTTCATAGTAAGTCCATATCTTATGACTGGAACCAAGTTCAATATCGAGATCAATTCCGTCAAGATCATATGTCTCGCAATAATCCATAATTTCTTCGTTAAAAGCAGCCATTTCCTCTGGTGTATCGATAAGAGGAAGATAGTTTTCACAGCCTCCGCCTCCGCCAAGACCCGCCATTACCTTTACGTCATAATCATGTGCTCTGTTTACAATATTTTTCATATCATACGACGGAATATTACATTTAAGATTTCCATCTGTATCCGGAATACAGAATGCAATATTGATATGTGTCAATGCACTAAAATCCATTCTTGAATAAGTATAATAAGCCCAGTCCGGCAGATAGCCGACTACACGGGAAGTATGGTGTACTTTTTCGTATTCCGGTTCGGGAATTTCAATAGGATTTTCAAGCTGCATTTCAATTGTATAAAGTGTCATCGTGGAATTTCCAGCCATTACGTTGACATAATCAAGCAGTGAAAAATCCGTACCGAACGCCTCCGCCATTGCTTCGTATGAATAATAATACCAGTTGCCTTCTGAGGAATCAGGAGCAACCTGTGCCCATTCTTTTCCTCCGCTGGTTGATGTAAGAGCAAAATATGGAGCTGACTCTGCATCACACTGAATGGCAATTCTGTTTCCTTCAGCATAAATACTGCGGTCATATACAGGAATTGTAACAGGGCAAGTCCATGCTTCAGCTAAAATCTCACCTTCGTACAGGATAATGGAGCTTTGAGTCGCTTCTGCCGGAATCGCATAAGCAGACATCATAACTGTTGCACACGCCATTGAAATAAATCTTTTAAACATCATTCTTAACCCCCTCTGATCTCATTATTTTCTTTATTCTTACTGCACTGATATGAGGCGGAAGGCTAAGCGTCATTGCATCACCATAATGTATTGTAACTTCTTCGCCAACGCTGAGTTTACGATTTCTCCGCAAATTCACTACATATTCCTGATTTGTATGCAAATCACGAACAAGTAATCTTTTATCGGATATCTCCAATATTTCCGCATTCATTTTTAATATCATCAGAATCCCCCCTGCTGTAAACCATATTAATATTATAACCATATATTACAATAATGTCAAGAAAAAAAATAATAATATTGCACAACAATATAACGATACAGTAACTCCCTCAAATTTTTGATTTAGTTTATACTGAAAATCGAAATTTTCTGTTTTGTGAAAAGGTGTTAATCACGATATAAATATATCAGTTCTTTTTGTAAAAAGCGTAAAATTTCCAGAAAAATATTGACTGATCGCATTTCATGATTTATAATGATTATGGATAAAATTTCATAAATCAAGGAGATTTATACGATGGAAAAGCTTTATACAGGTAAAACAAAGGACGTATTCAAACTCGATAACGGCAACGTAATGCTCAAGTTCAAGGACGACTGCACCGGCAAGGACGGCGTTTTTGATCCAGGTGAGAATACAGTTGGTCTTACAATCGACGGCATCGGCAAGGCTAACCTCCAGACATCAGTTTACTACTTTGAACTTCTCAAGCAGGCAGGAATCAAGACTCACTATGTAAGTGCTGATATCGACAACGCTACTATGGAAGTTCTCCCCGCAACTGTATTCGGTCACGGTCTTGAAGTAATCTGCCGTCTCGTTGCAACAGGTAGTTTCATCCGCAGATATGGCGAATACATTGCTGACGGTACTCCTCTTGAGGGTGGCTACGTTGAGTGTACATTCAAGAATGACGAAAAGGGTGATCCTCTCGTAACAAGCGAAGGTCTTGCTGCTCTTGGCGTTATGACTCCTGAAATGTTTGCAAGCATGAAGGAGCAGACTCTCAAAATTACAAAGATTGTTGCTGACGATCTCAAGACACTTGGTCTTGATCTCTGGGACATCAAGTTTGAGTTCGGCTTCAACAACAACGAGGTTATCCTCATCGATGAAATTGCTTCAGGCAATATGCGTGTTTACAAGGGCGATACAATCGTTGATCCCGTTGAGCTTACAAAGATTATCAACAACAGATAATTTTACCGTTCTATTATAACTGAACAGACCCATAAAGCCATGCAATTTATCAGCTGCATGGCTATTTCTTTTATGTTATAGCGATTTTTGCATAAAAAAAGCAATTCCGATTAATAAACCAGAATTGCTTATGCAATGGTCGAGGTGACAGGATTTGAACCTGCGGCCCCTACGTCCCGAACGTAGTACTCTACCAAACTGAGCCACACCTCGAACAGTTAATATTATACTACAAATTCAAATAATTGTCAATAGAAAAAAAGATGAAAATAAAAATAAATATCATTTAACTATTATCCTGATATGAGAAAATGCACATTTCCGAACCATTCTCTTACCCAGTATGTCGGAAAAAGGTACCAGCGTGTGGGAGCCGGAATATTATTTGGCTCAACTCCAAGCTTTTTTGCAATAAGCTCTGCACGAAGTTGATGGAATCCATCAGTAACAATAGTTATTTCTTCACAAAGATCGTTTTCTTTTATTATTTCAAGAGAGAATTTTATATTTTCTTCTGTATTTTTCGATTTATCCTCCATGGAAATTCTTTCAGGAGATATCCCTCTTTCAACAAGATAATCCTTCATGCACTGTGCTTCACTTATGAGTTCATCATCGCCTTGTCCGCCTGATACCACAACATTTACTCTTTCATTTTCAGAAAGATAATCATAAGCAGCATCAAGACGACTTTTCAGCATACGGCTTGGCTTTCCGTTCTTTACCTGACATCCGAGTACAACGAGAGTCGTTCTGTCATTTTTGGGGCGATCATTCATCGCTCTTATCATAAATATACTTGTTATAATTGCCACAAGCACACATACAATACAAGCTGATGAAACAATCGATATAGATATTTTTCCAGCCGGATATTCCCATATTTTCCTCGTCAGATCTGTAAAAGGTCTGAAGAAAATAAAAACAAACATAAGTGTTCCAGAAAATACGGTTCCCGACAGATTTCCGATATTCACAATTCCCCGTGTGAAAGGAATAATAAACCATATCAGCATACAAAGAGAAATGAGAGCTGGAACAACTCTCACTCCTGTATTTTCTATAAAATTATTCATGGCTCTTTTTGCTCATTTTTGCTGAAAGCTTCAGAATACGGTCAAGATCTTCCTTAGAAGTGGACTCACTTCCAAGATGCGTTGGAACACTGTTATAAAGACCATGAAAGTCTGAGCCGCCTGTCCGTATAAGCTCATATCTGTCGGCAATAGCAGAAAGTTCCTTCCTGTAATTCTTATCAGCAGAATAATGTCCTATCTCTACACCGTCTATCTTACCATTTTTTGCAAGTTCTTCAAGAAGCTCAATGTTATCGTACTGTGCCGGATGTGCCATTACTGCAACTCCCTTTGCGGTATGTATAAGATCAATAACAAAATTCACATCAGGATATTCACGCTCAACGTAGCATGAACCTGTCTGTGGATTAAAGAGTTCCTTGTCAAGCTCGCCGTACATTTCGAGAGCATAACCGTAATCCACGAGTGCACGCATGATATGCTGTTTAAAAATGCTCTTTGACGAAGTAGTATGCTTAAGTATACTTTCGATTGGGATAGGAAACTTTTCCATAACCTTTTCTATCATTTCTTTTGAACAAGCTTTTCTTATTTCGCATGATTTAAGGCACAGACCTTCAAGACGATCCGGCTTGGTCGGAGCATAACAAAGAATATGCACCTTACTGTTTCTTACCTTATCCCACGCTGAAAGTTCAACACCCTGAAGAATCCTTACTCCGGCACGTTCTCCGAGAATTGCCGCACGTGAAAATGATGACATTGTATCGTGATCTGTAATAGAGAGCCAGTCAATATTTGTCCGCTTTGCCTGTTCTATTACATCTTCTATTCCAAGCGAGCCATCAGAAAGCTTGGTATGGCAATGAAGATCGCAAATCATTATAGAATCCCCTTTTATCAAAATTATTATAATAAAGTGACTACAAAATATAAAATCAGATAAGTCACCTTAATATTATATCATAATCATTTACAAAATTCAAGGGATTTACATCATTTTTCATCTGATTTTCACATTTATTCTGTACAGAATGCCGAATACAACTCACTTTTTCTGAATCCTGTATCTTTCGCAACCGCTTTACAGGCATCAACAGGACGTTCCCCCATCTCAACCAGACATCGAATCTGTTCCAGTGCCTGTTCAATAGTGATATCCTGCTTATCTGATTTCCTTCCGCCCTGAACAACAAGCACGAACTCCCCTTTCGGCTCATGCACTGAGTAATACTCCTTCGCCTCAGCTAATGTCATTCGAAGAATTTCCTCGTGAATTTTTGTAAGTTCACGGCATATTGCAATTTTCCTGTCACCGCCAAATACTCCGGCGAGATCGGAAAGAGTAGCTTTCAGCTTATGTGGTGCTTCATAAAACACCATTACAGCTGTTTCATTTCTGAGATCTTCAAGACGCTCAGAACGTTCCTTTTTCGGAACAGGCAGAAATCCCTCAAAAGTGAAGCGTCTTGCCGAAAATCCTGAAAGAGCAACAGCTGAAACAACAGCACTCGGTCCCGGAACTACCCTGACAGCTATATTGTTTTTTTCACACATCTGAACAAGTACCTCTCCCGGATCTGAAATACATGGCATACCTGCATCAGTTACAATACCGCAATTCTCACCGCCGAGAATCCTGTCTATAATTCTTTGTGCATCCGCCTGAGAGCTGTGCTCATGGAAGCTTACAAGGTGATTTTTTATGTCATAGCGATTCAGCAGTTTAAGCGTAACTCTTGTATCTTCGGCACATATAAAATCTACTGCTTCAAGCATTTCCAACTGACGAAGGGTTATATCTCCGAGATTGCCGATAGGAGTACCGATTATATAAAATATTCCGCTCATACGCTTTCCTTTCCTGTTTCATAGATTCTTTTTAGTTCATCAGAGAAGCCGTCACCACTGCGGATATACAGCTGTTTTTCAACCTTCATGAATGACTTTGAGCCTTTTTTACCCTCAATAAGAAACAGCCATGGAGCTTCATCAGAATTCTTTGATACAAATCTGAGACGCTTCGGCTCGATATTATGATTCTTCATAGCAGAAATAACATCTGCAAGACGTTCAGGACGATTACACAGACAAAGCCTCCCACCAAATTTCAGCAGTCTTTCTGCAGCACGGCACACATCATCTATATTGCACATAATCTCATGGCGTGCGATTTTCTGAGCGTCTATAACACTTTCAAAGCCAGCATTCACAGCTTTATAAGGTGGATTGCACGTTACAAGATCGCATCTGTCAAGTGGTGCTCCATCCCATAGTTCCCTGAGATCAGTACAGACAGGAACAATGCCATTTGTTTCGCTTCTTTCAATTCCGAGACGGAGCTGTTCTATCGCTCCTTCCTGTATATCAACTGCATACGTTACAGCAGGAGGCATTTTTTTCTGCATGATAAGCGGAATAATTCCGCAGCCTGTTCCAAGATCACATACTGTATCCTTCTGACGGTATCCAGAAAAATCTGCCAGAAGAAAAGCATCTGTGCCAAATCGGTGATCTGTACTTGCACAAACCGTTATTTTATCTGTAAGTTTTTCAAATTTGTATTCCATACCTTATTTAATAATTCCTCCGCCAACCACAATGTTTCCATCATAAAAAACAACAGCCTGACCACTTGTAACTGCTCTCTGAGGATTGTCAAACCGAACAAGATATTCTCCATTTCCGAGTGACGACAGAATTGCTGTCTGCTCCTTCTGGCTGTACCGTGTTTTTGCTGTAACTCTTACTGGCTCTGTAATTTCTGGAACAGATATGAGATTCACATCATACGCAATGAGCGAATCGGTATAAAGCTCCTTTTCATCACCCAGAGTAACTGTATTTTCTCCGACATCCTTTTTCACAACATAAAGAGGTCTGCCAGCTGATACTCCAAGTCCTTTGCGCTGACCTATCGTGTAATTTATAATACCTTTATGCTCACCGAGAATGTTTCCGTCAATGTCAAGAAATCTTCCGGACTGTGACTCAATGCCTGTGAATTTTCTGATAAATCCGGTATAATCGCCATCAGGCACAAAACAAATATCCTGACTGTCGGATTTATGGGAATTTGTAAGTCCGGCAGATTCAGCAGAATTTCTTGCCTCGATTTTCTCCATATCTCCAAGAGGAAATATTATATGAGAAAGCTGTTCCTGTGTCAGCGAATAAAGAACATAGGACTGATCCTTACTCCTGTCCTTCGGACGCTTAAGAAGCCACCTTCCGCTTGCTTCATCAAATTCGCATACAGCATAGTGTCCTGTCGCGATATAGTCATATCCGACTTTAAGTGCATAATCAAGCATTGCTCCGAATTTTATATATCTGTTGCACTGAATACATGGATTCGGAGTCTGACCGCAGAAATAGCTGTCGCAGAAGTATTTCATGACATATTTTCTGAAATCATCGGATAAATCAAGCACCTCATGCTCAAAACCTAATTTTTCAGAAGCACTGCGGGCATCTGAGATATCAGAAAGAGAACCACACGTTTTTGTTCCGGAAACATCCTCCTGCGAAAAGAGCTTCAATGTCACTCCTGCAACCTCATATCCCTGATTTTTCAAAAGCAGTGCCGCAGCAGAACTATCAACTCCGCCGCTCATTCCCACCATGACTTTTTTCATATATTTTCGTTCCTTATTATATTTATCATTTCTTCAAGAGAATTTATGTAATAATCTGCCATATCAGCGATTTTCTCACTGTCGCAGGCAGATACATCATCGTATACTCCAATCGTTACAAAACCTGCTCCGACAGAGGTTCTTATGCAGTGAAGCGAATCCTCAGCGACAAGGGTCTCATCCGGAGAAGTTCCGAGCCTTTCAGCTGCATTAAGGAATATATCGGGAAATTTCTTTCCGAGAGGACATTCCTGATCTGTCAGAACGAATTTCATTCTGTTATATATTCCGCACCGACGCAGAACAGTCTCCGCAAGAGTTTTATAAGTTGCCGTTGCTACTCCGTAAGGAATCCCCTGTTCATCAAGGAAATCAAGTATTTCAGCTGCATACGGTTTAAGCGGAATATTTTCTTCATATTCAATTCTCACAAGCTCCTCAATGCGGTCGATGACGTATTCCTTTGTGCAGGAAAGCCCGAACTCATCTATAAAATACTGTGAGGATTCCTCCAGTGTCATTTTCTTTACCCTGTCGGAAATATCAGCCGGTGGATTTTCAATTCCATTTTCGGAAAGAAACTGTCTGTCTATCCTCGACCATATCTTCATAGAATCAATAAGAGTTCCGTCAAGGTCAAATATCACTCCCCTTATCATTCTGCCCCCTCCGAAGCTAAAGCTTATTCAAGCTGTTTTTTACGGCTCCAGACGTCGTTTTCTTCTATATCAGGATTTCGTACAAAGCTTCCTTCTGTTTCAGCATCGCCGCAAATCACTATCGCCTGCCTGTACATAGTATCGTAAATTCTTTCAAATCTGCTTATTTCATAGGTAGTATTTCCGACAAGCGGATCTGCAGCATATATAATTCCCTGATCAAGATCATAACCGTATATAGCAAGACAATGCTGATAGTCGTTGAAAATCATATCTTCACCGTTTCCGGCAGTCCATTTGTAATTAGGGGTACTCTCTACCTGACTGATCGTTGACCACACAATCACCGGTCTTCCATTACATATCTGATAGAAAAGATCACGAAGCTCGGCTCCGGTAAGATCTACGGCATAAGCAGGAGAATCTATTGATTCAAAATACTCATATGCTGTCTTTAAAATAACAGGTGCATAGCATCCAAATCCGTTATTCGATTTCGGATCTCCGACATAAGCATAATACATATTGACAGCACCTTCATAGTCAATCGGCATGAAGCCGTCACACAGCTCAACCTTGTCGATATCAAATCCAAGGTAATTAAGCACCTCAGCAAGAGCTGTAACCTCACATCCGGTAGGAAGCTCAGGATTCTGCATGACAGTCTCAAATTCTTCCAACACATAGGATGACGGCGGCTCATAATTTTCAGGCAGGCTTACATCAACAGAGAACGGTTCTGTTGTCGGTGAAACTGTTGTCGAAGGAACTGTTGATTCCTGAATTCCAGTTGCAGATTCAGTCGTTACAGCAGCAATTGTTGTCTGTGAAACTTCCTCTGCATGATTCACTTCTTCCACTATTGTTCCGCATGATGACAATAATGACGTTATCATCAGAACTACGGCTATAAAAGGGGGGGATTTCAACATTGATTTTACTCCATATCTATCATTATTTTCGCACGATAATCCTTTTCGGCAGATGTTATTTTTTCCATAGCAAGACCATATACATCTGACGCTTTAATCTCAAGTTCTGCAAATCTCTGTGCAGATTCATTAATCTGCGACAATTTGGCAATTGAAGTTGAAAAAGGAATCCTTGTACTGTTCTTTGCCTTTGCAAGAATCTCCTTTCCTCTTTCGTTGAAGGCAAGAATCCTTCCATAAGCAGGATAATTTTTCATATCGTCCTTTGTTATACCGAGAAGCAGACAAAGCATGATGCGTCTGATTCGAGACATTGTATATCTCTTTGTCTTGACGGTGAACAGCAGTTCATCAAGCGAGCCTGCCATTCTTGCCCCGAATATTCTGTTTTCAAGTCCTTGTCCGACGTCGCTGATGCCGGCAATTTCCTCGGCAGATGTTATTCTCAGCTTATAGAGAAGTATTCTTTCAAGCCGCTGAACAGAAGCTGTTGAGCCATTTCTTATAGCACTGTCTATTGCCTCGGTCCAGATCGAAGTAGTATATTCGCTTATAACGGAAGCTTCATTATATCCAGCAAGCTTTTCACGAATAAAAGAGGCACTTGCATATCCGTTTTCGGGCATCATTCCATCATGGGAAGCGTGTACTCTGTTGATTGTGAATGGTTTTACAGATGAACCGAACTTTTTCAGTGCACGAAGGTATTCAATGGCAAGCATATTATTCGGTGAAGTTATTATATCCGCAATTTCAGGAGATTTACCATTTATCACAGAGCTTAATGCTCTCGGATAGGTATATCCTTTCTCCATTATCTGCCGGATATCCTTTTCATAAAGTGAAGCTGCAATTTCAATCGTCTCCATTGCCTTAAAAAGCTTTTCAACACTGCCGCATTCACTGCCAAAGGAAATCTCATCAACTGCTCCGAGGCTGTCAAGAAGATACACGGCTCCTTCCGCAAACTTTTCTGCAGAAGAAAGGCAGTACTGCACAGGCAGTTCTATAACAAGATCTGCACCAGATCTTACAGCAAGACGGGCACGCTCCAACTTATCCATATAGGCAGTATCGCCCCTCTGGACGAAATTCCCGCTCATTACCGCCACAATATGTGTGGCACCATTCTTTCTTGTCTCGCGTATATGGTGAAGATGTCCATTATGAAACGGATTATACTCACAGATTATACCGCTGATTTTCATTTTACTACCTCCCTTTTGAAAAAACAATGATTTTATATTATTTTTTACTTCTTATACAGAATACTTATAAAATAATCTACATTTTTGTAGATATTTCGCTGTTTTTTAAAATTTACAAAAAAAGACTTGCATTTCACGAAAAATGGTATATAATAGTATATGCAAAATTAATTTCAGAAAGGAATTTTCATACATGATTATTTTAGTTGTTAATGCAGGAAGCTCTTCACTTAAGTATCAGCTCATCAATATGGACGATGAGAGCGTTATCGCTAAGGGCAACTGCGACAGAATCGGTATTGACGGTCACATTGCTCACAAGACAAGCGACGGCAGAGAGCTTAACGCTGATTGTGCTTTTCCTACCCACACCGAAGCTTTTATGAAACTCGTTGAAACTCTTACAACAGGCGATGCAAAGGTTATCGACAGCATGGACGAAATCTCAGCTGTTGGTCACAGAATCGTACAGGGTGCTGATATTTTCGATAAGTCCGTTATCGTTACAGACGAGATCATCGACAAAATCGATGAACTCCGTGAACTTGCTCCTGTTCACAACCATGCTCATGCTCTCGCTCTCAGAGCCTGCAAGAGCGTTATCCCTGCAAATGTTCCTCAGGTAGTTGTATTTGATACAGCTTTCCATCAGACAATGCCCCCCAAGGCTTATATGTTCGGTCTCCCCTACGAAGATTACGAGAAGCTTCATGTAAGAAAGTACGGCTTCCACGGAACATCCCACAGATTCGTTTCTGCTGCTCTTGCTGAGGCTATGGGCAAGGATATCAAGGATCTCAAGATCGTTTCATGCCACCTCGGAAATGGTTCATCCATTACTGCTGTTGACGGCGGTAAGTCTGTTGATACATCCATGGGCTTCACTCCTCTTGATGGTGTTGTTATGGGTACACGTTCAGGTGCAGTAGATCCTTCTGCTGTTACATTCGTTGCAGACAAGCACCATTTCACTCCCTCTGAAATGAGTGATTACATGAACAAGAAGTCAGGCTTCCTCGGTGTTTCCGGCGTTGGCTCTGATAACCGTGATATCACTGATGCTGCTGCTCACGGAAATGAGAGAGCTAAGCTTGTTTCTGATATGCTCGTTTACGAGATCAAAAAGTACATCGGCTCATACGCAGCTGCTATGAACGGTCTTGATGCTGTTCTCTTTACAGGCGGTATCGGCGAAAACGCTTTCGATGTAAGAGCTCAGGTCTGCAATGATATGGAATTCTTCGGAATCAAGCTCGACAACGCTGTAAATGACGGTCTCAGAGGAAAGCTTGCTAAGATCTCTGCTGCTGACTCAAAGGTAGATGTATGGGTAGTTCCTACAAACGAAGAGCTTCTCATCGCAAGAGATACACTCGCACTTATTTCTAAGTAAGCCGAAATTCATATATCTGATCCCTTCCTTTATGGAAGGGATTTTTTATATCCGTGTATTTTATCCGCTTTTCTGGAGATAATATACTTGGGAGTGTGGATGTATGAAAAAAATAATAAAGCTTCTTGCCGCAGCTGCGATTCTTAGCTATGCCGGATTTTTCGGGGATAAGTACAGACTTATTCTGCCGCCTCTGACGGACTTCATAGCCTGTGCCGAAAATATAACGGATTCTCTTTCAGAACTTAGTAAGAAATTCAGCTTCGGAGATCATTAAAGCTCCAGAACAAGCTTTTTTCCGGTCGGTACATACGCTTCTGTAACAACTCCGCATCGCTCAAAAAGCATACGAGAGGCAGATACACTTTCAGTATCAGCATATTTATTACTATAATAAACCACTTTTTTTATCCCCGACTGAATAATAGCCTTTGCACATTCATTGCATGGAAATAGAGTCACATATACTGTACATCCACTGAGATTTCCGATATTACTGTTCAGGATAGCATTAAGCTCAGCATGGCACACAAAAGGATATTTTGTATCAAGTGAGGTTTCCCCTTCTCTTTCCCATGGCATATCATCGTCACAACATCCCGTCGGCATACCGTTATATCCCACAGAAACGATTTTCTTATCTTCGTTGACAATACACGCTCCCACCTGAGTGGAATTATCCTTGCTTCTCTCAGCGGAAAGCATGGCGATTCCCATGAAATATTCATCCCAGCCTATGTAGCCGTTTCTTTTCATAAAAATAACCTCTTTTCCTTCCATTTTTTATACACTGATTATAACACATACATACAGATATTGTCAAGCAGAGGCATTATTTGTGTATTGACATCAACTCTTATAATGTGATATACTTGAAATACAAAAATGCAGAAAGAAGGATAACATGATATGAGTAAACGTGCTGATAAGGCAAAAACTCTGTTCTTTGAAGGATATAACTGTTCTCAGTCTGTTCTCGGAGCTTTCGCCGATCTTTACGATCTTGATACAAATACAGCCATGCGTCTCAGCGACGGTTTCGGAGGCGGTATGGGAAGAATGCGACTTACCTGTGGTGCTGTATCGGCGATGGCTTTGCTCGCAGGTCTGGAGCTTAGTTCGGGCAGACCGAAGGATACAGAAAACCGTACAATAGTATATGCTAAGGTAAAGGAAATGGCAGACGCATTCCAGCAGAAAAACGGCTCAATAATCTGCCGTGAGCTGCTCGGAAACGCTCTCCCCTCTGATAACAGCTCCCGTCCGGAAGATCGCACCGCAGAATATTACAAAAAACGCCCATGCCATGAATGCGTCTATGACTGTGCCTGCATTATAGAGGAATATCTCCTCAAAAACAGGAGATAATACATAGTTTTATTTCCGCATTAATTAAATTTTCAAAAAACACTTGATTTTTACATCGAAATGTAGTATAATGTAAAATATATGCTAAGGTGAATGACTCACCTTAAATATGAAAGGAGTACTTTTATGATTTATTCTCACGAAGTTGAAAAAATGTGCCCCATCGCTCAGGGCGTTGCACACGGTGCCGCTCCTATCCCAGAGGAAGCAAAGTGGGTTAAGGCTAAGGAAATTAAGGATATTTCCGGTTTCACTCACGGTATCGGCTGGTGTGCACCTCAGCAGGGTACATGTAAGCTCACTCTTAATGTTAAGGAAGGCATCATCCAGGAATGTCTCGTTGAAACAATCGGATGTTCAGGTATGACTCATTCTGCTGCTATGGCATCAGAAATCCTTCCCGGCAGAACAATCCTTGAGGCTCTTAACACAGACCTCGTTTGCGATGCTATCAACACTGCTATGAGAGAGCTTTTCCTTCAGATCGTTTACGGTCGTTCACAGAGCGCATTCTCAGAGGATGGTCTCGTGATCGGTGCAGGTCTTGAGGATCTCGGAAAGGGACTTCGTTCACAGGTTGGTACAATGTACGGAACTCTCGCTAAGGGTCCCCGCTACCTCGAAATGACAGACGGTTACGTTACAGG
>JAFXCR010000034.1 GCA_017516465.1 Ruminococcus sp. | reverse complement strand
GCTTGAAAAGGCAAAATGTCATCTACGGTTTTACACTAAAAATTTTTAGCTCCAGATACGCAAAAAAGTCCGAAAAATCGGACTTTTTTGGTCTGTCATCTATTTTGTACAACAGAGATGGCAGGGGCAGAAGGACTTGAACCCTCGGCACGTGGTTTTGGAGACCACTGCTCTACCAACTGAGCTATACCCCTACATTATTACTTCAACGGTATTAATTATATCACAGTTGAGGTATTTTGTCAATACCTAAGATTAAAATTTATCATTTAACTTAACGTTTTCTTCTGTAAAGACAACATACTGCCGGATAGTTTTTCTTTCCGGCAGTAAATCCTTCCTCTTAACTTTATATCTGGTATAATTTCCGAAATTAAGCTTATACAAATTGCAAAAAGCTATCATCAAAGATGTGTGCAGCATTACCTCAGCGTTTACGTCTTATTATTCCACCCCTTTTTTTGTAATCCTTGTTGATTTTCTCAGACCATCCATCATCAAGTGGTGCACAGCTTCGCGCACAGCTGACGGCATCCGCAACCGTTTCATACAGAACAGCAGTTCCCTGACTATCCGCATGATAATTCACAGCACGATCACTGCTAATTCCGTAAACAGAGGCTGTTTCAACAGCGTCGATATTCGCACCAATAAACAGAAATTCCCAGCCGTATTTACTTTTCTGTCTCTCAATCATTTTTTTCACCTTGTCGGCAGTAAAGAGATGACTTGCATTTTCCATTCCGTCAGTTGTGATAACGAACATCGTATGCTCCGGAACATCCTCAGGGCGTGCGTATTTGTGAATATTTGCGATATGATGTACAGCTCCGCCGATTGCGTCAATGAGTGCCGTACATCCCCTGACGGTATACTGCTTATCCGTTATCGGAGACACCTCAGACAGCTTTACTCTGTCGTGAAGAACCTCGCTCACATTGTCAAAGAGTATAGTAGATACATAGCATTCTCCTGCTTCTTTACGCTGTTTTTCAATCATTGCATTGAAGCCGCCTATTGTATCAGCCTCAAGACCTGCCATTGAGCCGCTTCTGTCGAGTATGAATACAAGCTCGGTAATGTTGTTCTTTTTCTCCATAATAAAACATCCTTCCTGTAAATATGATTATTCTTTTCTCAAGGTATACTTTACAAAGCCTTCAGACTGACCTTGTGAAGTATCACCTCAACCTTACAATCATATTATACATTGTTTTTTTATGGAAATGGTCGCTTGTCAGGAGACTTTTTCAGCAGCCGAGAAGCACCTGATCGAATTCAAACAACGCTTCATTGATTTCGTAGATATCGTATATCCCCTTCTGGATAAAATACCGGATTATCTTGTCGAATACAAAGCTTCGTGAAAGAGTAAGTCCCGCAGACGCCAAAAGCTCCTGTGTTTCATCAAGATTAAGCCTGAGAGCTATTGCAAAGGCAACCGCCGTTTGCTTGGATGGTCTGTATTTCTCCGGATGACACTTTATCTTGGAGAAGGTCTTTTTATCGACGTTGGCTTTTTTGTAGCATTCAACATCAGTCATGCCCCGACTGTCGATAAGATCAAACAATCTGAGTGCAAAAGGCTTATCAAGAGATTTCATGTATTCATGCAGGCTTACACCCGCAGCACTTCCGCAGGGAACTTCACTGCTCGTGAACGGTGCAGAATACTCAGCCCTTTTCTCAGACTTCCTTGAAGCAGATAATCTTGCTGTATCCGGAGCCGCATCATAACATCCGACAACAATCTCATCAAAGAAATCTTCATCCTCATCGCTGTCCAAAAAGCTGCTTAATTCCGAGAACAGCGTTCTGCTGAACTGATATGACGTCCTGTCGAACACGCAGAGATATACCATAAGTTCGTGTTCAAGCAGGAATTCTCTTATCACCTGCACAGCGAATTTCAGTACCATATCCTTGGGGAATCCGTAGGTTCCCGATGATATCAGCGGAAACGCCAATGAACGGCACCTATGCTTAACTGCAAGCCGGAGCGATTCCATGTAGCATTCTCTAAGGAGTTCTTTTTCGCCAGAGTCTCCTCCCCTCCACACTGGACCTGATGTATGTATAATATATTTCGCTTTGAGCTTATGTCCCTTTGTTATCTTTGCCTTTCCTGTTTCAAGCGGAACAAGCCTTCGGCATTCTTTTTCAAGAGCCGGACCTGCCGCCCTGTGGACAGCAAGATCAACTCCGCTGTAACCTGTCATTTCACGGTTTGTTGTGTTTACGACAGCATCAACATCCATTGTTGTTATATCTGCCCTTACTATCTGAAGCGGCATTCTTCTTTCCCCCTCTGCGAATGCTTTTGTCTGAACGTCTTGGTAAGTTTATTTCTGCTTTCCTTCATCTGTAATAAGCTTTTTCAGAACACAGAGATCAAACGCATCAATCTGATCATCCTCACATAAATCAGCTGCCTTCCAGTTAAGCATTAACTGTTCACTATCCCCAAGAAGCCATTTCTGCAAAGAAACCGCATCAGATACGCTTACTTCACCATCAGCATTTATATCTCCGTCAGAAGGCATAACATCTCCGGCAAGAGGCGGAATTTCCTCTGTTGTCGGCTCGATGTAGTCATCAGGCGGCATGGGAACTCCGGCAGTAGGCGGAAACTCCTCCGTTGTCGGCTCGATGTAGTCATCGGGCGGTAATGGAACTCCACCAAGCGGAGGCATTTCCTCTGTTGTCGGCTCGATGTAGTCATCGGGCGGTAATGGAACTCCACCAAGCGGAGGCATTTCCTCTGTTGTCGGCTCGATGTATTCCTCTGTCGTTGCCACAGATGTACCAGAAAGAGACGGTAATCCGGTTGTTGCAGTTGTGTCAGGAGGTACTGTAACACCACCAAGCGAAATATTTTCCACTGTTGTTTCAACAGATGCAGCATTTCCTCCGGCAGAACGACCAATTTCCTCCGAAGCTGAAGAAACAGCAACAGCAGCAGTTCCGACAGAAATTGTCGCTATCAGTGCCGATATTTCTTTTGTAAACTTTCTCATTGTATTTTCCCTCCATTTTCTTTTGATATTATTTCAAGTGCAGTAAGAATATGCACCTGCTCCTCCATACAGGCTGCTTCTGAAATATCCCTCACGGTGCCAGTTGTAGCCATTTTCCTGCACGCACATGAATTACGGCAATATTCCGCTATTTCACAGCCGCCGCATCTCTCAGAAACCATTGAGTAATCGGGATGCTCTCTTCTTGCCTTTTCCGCTTCAATCCCGACCGAAATATCACCGCAGTGATATTCAGGATTGTTCTGGAACTGAATACACGGATAGAATTTTCCGTCCCAGTTTATAAAGATTTTCTTTTTACAGATTTCGCAGGTACTTGGCTTTTTTTCCTTTATGCTTTTCTTTTTTAGTGCAAGCTCGTATACGAATAAATCCGGTATTTCAGCGATTTTTCTCCATTGCTCCCTTAAGATATCACCAAAGCTGTCGGGATTATCAGGGTTAAGAAATGAATCCATTGCCGCAGAAACCTTTTTTACACCAAGATTTTTCAGATACATTATATTATCGTACAGCTTCGGAAGTGTTTCCTCCGTATAGACGAGCTGCACAAGCGTTTCAGGCTGATATTTCAGAAGCAATTTCAGATTACCGTCCAGAACAGCCGTATCAGCACCACGCTCAGTACATTCCCTGCCATCATGGGACATATTTATGATAACCCTTCTGTCTATGCACCATTTTATAAAATCCTCGTCAAGAAGCGTTCCGTTTGTAGTGATAACAAATTCTCTGGCTTTAAGGTTTTCACAGTAGAATTTCACCGTTTCCTTGTAAAGAAGCGGCTCACCGCCGAAAAGATATATAGTTCCTGCATTTCCCTGACAATTTATGAAATCCGCAATTTTCACCATTGCATCGTCGCTGATATGCCCGTACTCAGTATTCATGTGCCTTTCATAGCAATAACTGCACCGCAGATTGCATTTGTTCGTTATGCTGATTGTATAATCCAAATAATTCCCTCGCTTCTGTTATCACAGTAATAATTCTCTCCTCATAATACAGAGATCAAACACATCAAGAACGCTGTCGCCCAGCAGATCGCCTGCCCTCCAGTTTATGATATCTCCTGCTCCGAGAATCCATTTCTGAAGCATTACGATATCGGCAATATTAAAGCTTTCGTCTGCATTCACATCTCCCCTGACGGTATTGTTTCTGATATACTCGTCATACGAATAGAAATCTGCACCAAGCTCGTTTTTATCAGTGTTAAGCTCCGCAATTGCAGTAATATCAGTGCCGTTATAGCAGTAGAGATCATAACCGCCGTTCATGGTACTGCTGAAAATTATCTTATCGCCGTCTATGGGGCAGATATCCGAGCAGTCGTATTTATCCGAATTGAACGGAAGGCTCTGTATCGTTTTACCATCCCAGACCATGAGCTGATCGCAGTGATTATCCTTGCTGTACCATTTCGTGAAGTACAGATTATCGCCGTTCACAATGGGATAATAAGCGGTAATTCCGCTTTCACTGTAAATTACTGTTGTTTTTCCCGTTTCCGTATCCATTGCGTATATAGAGCCTGTACCCTCCTTGTAGCCAGCATAGTATATCGTCTTGCCGTCTGCCGAGAAGCACGGCATTGCTTCCTCTGTGAGATCGTCCGTCAACATGGTGATCTCTCTTGTTTCCACGTCAAACAATGCAAGATTATAAACGAAATCGTTTACGCTGTGATCCCATCTGCCACGCTTGAATATAATGCTCCTTCCGTCCGGAGACCACTTCGGATCCTCGTTGCGATATCCGCTGTTCTGAGTGAGATTCACGATTTTTCCATTTTCAACGATATAGATATCCCACTCGTCAGCCTTACTGTCTATCGCCATAAAGGTTATCTGATCTGGTGAATTGCCGAAACTTCCATTCATAGCATGAATGAAATCACCAGTAATCTCCTCAGTCTGTCCGTCAGGATCACGCAGGTAAAGCCTGCTGTCAAGAGCAGCATAATCGCTGTAACTATGCCACAGAAGCCATCCCTTCGCATCACTGTCAAAGGCTGAATTTGTGACAAGATTTTCTGATTCAGCGTATACCGGCATATATCCGGCAATCCCCGTAAGCAGAACAGCTGAACACATTACCGACGTACATCTTCTGAAAAATTGTTTTTTCATTGTATTCTCCTGTTTTACAATATAAGCTCTTTCCTCATAACGCAGACATCAAACGCATCAAGCACGTTATCCTCCAGAAAATCTCCCGCCTGCCAGTTGATTATCTCTCCTGATCCAAGAATCCATTTCTGAAGCATCACAACATCAGCAATATTGAAGCTTCCGTCTGCATTGACGTCTCCTCTGATACTCTCCGGCTTATTCTGCGACATCATCGCCGCCGTAAGGAATATCATTGCCGCATTTCCGTAAATAGTGTTTTCGTTTGTCGTATATTCGCCTGTGCTGTCGGTATAACACTTTCCGACAAATTTTGAAAGATGAGGATTATTATGGTTATTTGCACCCTCTGTGAAGTATCCGGCAGGACTCTGATAAGGTTCAAGACGTGCATCCTTGGTGTAGATCGCACTGAATATATTTTCCACGCTGTTCTCGCCGAAGCCTGATACATAACTGAACGAAAGAGGATTCACTCCAAGCAGATAGTGGAAATGTCTTTCAATAACCTCACGGCTTTCATCCTTCACTTCTCCGTATGCAGCAAGATCACCGAGAGTAAGCGTCATGGCAGTCTGTGCAACATACTTGTTCGACCCCCACCAGAAGCCCCATGTCGGAATTATAAGTCCCCAGTTGTTGTTTTTCAGAAATTTTGTACGCCATTCCGTGTACTTCGCAAAGACTTCCTTTATCGCTGAATCTGCATCATCATTATTATAGAGATAATGGAAAAATCCGAGGAACGATCTTGAGCTATGGCTGTAACTTATAGATGATGATGTAAAGCAATTATTAATACTTTCCTTCTGGCAGTTTGCGAGCAGATAATTCTCATACTCAGAAGTCTCACCGCCCGCAAGCTTCACTGCTCTGTAAAGTGCTCCTGCCGCCTGAAATCTGCTGCGTTCAAAATCTGCTTCCTTGAATGTGTATGTACGATTTGCCGCACCTATCGACATATTAAGCTTATTTTCAGGATTATTTATCCATTCCCACGCACGAAGCGAAGTTTCAAGGCACTGCTGTGCGTAATCTTCGTATGCCGGAACATCCCTGTAAACCATGTATGCGTGAGCAAGCACTCCTGCCATATCGGCAGTTGCAAGATGACATCTCAGGTCTGTCTGAGAGCTGTCAGAGTTATGATCTGATGTCTTATAGAGCGTATCTTCAATATAGATTATTCCTGTTTTTGTATCGTAATTTGCAGCTGTATAGAATGAGCCGTCCTTGCTTCTGTGCTCCAGCTTAAGGAGCATATCAAGCTCATATTTTATCTCGGAAAGAATTCCGGGAGCATCCACATAAAGCGGATTATCAGGATCGGTTTCCGGAATATTCATTTCAATATCTGCAAAAATATCGGGATAAAGCTCGTAAGCCAGCAGAAGATCATTGATTGAATTTGCTCCGGGAGAAGTATATTTTCCGTAATCGCCTGCGTCGTACCAGCCGCCGGAAACATCGAAGGTTTCTGCGTTTGGATTATCTCTGTCAGACCAGCGTTTAACGGTGATATCATCAGGATGAAGATTTTCTCTGGCAAAAATTCCGGCATACTTCTCCTCAATCTCAATTCCCTGACGCTGATAGTAATAATACTTGGTCAGCTCGCTGAGAAGGCTGTCGTAAACATTATCGCTGATTTCAAACGTAACGGATTTTATAAGGTCAAGGTCAAGATTCTCGCTGATATCACGAGGCGAACGTGCAGAGCTGTCAAGTCCTGCGTCAGGAATCCGGATATAATATGTTCCGGCAGTTTTCAGCTCATCAAAGGTGATAATGTGTACCATTTCGCCTGAAAATGTTTCCTCAAGGCTTCCCTCAGGAATTTTTCCGGTATATGCAACCTTATCGGTTTTTGAATCAACAACCTCGAAGGTCTTGCTGGTAAGTGAACCGAATTTTTCAAAATAGCTTATTTTTGCAGATTTTTTCCCTGCTGACGGATATCCAACCTGATTCACCTTGATAATGGGGAACTGATGCTCATCGTCGGGAGAAGTTATCGTGACATTCTGGAAAGAAAGTGTAGTTCCGCTTGGAACGCCGCCGACATATACTACTCGTAAATCGGCAAGACTGAAACCGGAATCCGGAAAAGCGTCCACAAGCTCCCTGATAGGAAGGGAGTATGATTTCCAGCTGGAATCCGCAGTGATACCCGAGTATTTTGCGATATCAGTCCAGTAGATACGAACATCCTCACCGTGTCCGTACGAGCCAAGCCCTATTTTGAATTTAACAGTACCGGAACCATTATTTTTTACCTCAAAATTTACAGTACCGTTTTCATAATAATCACGGATATCAAGCGTTGTCCAGTTTGTGTTCGGAATCATATTTTCTCCGCCCCAGCTGAGCGTTGTCCAATCCTTGCCGTCATTATCAACAAGAATCGTCTGGAGCTGAATTCCAGATGTTTCCTGAACATTGGCAGCTGTCACAGAAGCCGTCGGAATTGCTGAAGCAAACATAGAAGCAGCTATCAGTGCTGATATAAAACGGTTTCTATAATGTTTTTTCATAAAATACACCTCTGTATTAACAACAAAAATTCATTAGCCCAAGGAATAACAATATTCCATTGTAATTATAGCATTATAAATCAGAATTGTCAATAATACGCCGCTTATTTTGTTGATTAAAAACAAATACGCAATTTAAAAAAGCCGTAATTCTTTTAATTACGGCTTTTTATATTCTATGTCATGACATACTTGTATTATAATCAATTGGACTTATGTACATATATCTGAAAGACTCCTTGTCAACATCTATATCATAATATTTAAATAATAATTCTGTATATCCAAGGTCATCCAAGAAATAGCAAACGAACATATCATCCTTGCCTAATTCATCTGAAACAAGATTCTGATGAGGCAATTCTATTAATTCAATAATTTTTTTATTTTCACTCATCTGCTCTTTTATGTAATCAAAACGGATGTTATTCCAGATTTTATTTGAAATATTCATATTGCTCATTAAAATTCCTGACAATACCGCAATAACAGAAACTGAATTCTTAAGCTCGTTACTTCTGAAAAAAGCAACTTCTTCACCGCACGCAAAAAACAACTCACCTGTCAGAAGAATCCAGAAAACAGCATCGGCTAAGAAACATCTCGGCGAAACAGGATTGACCATAACAAACGGAGCAACAACTACTGCCGAGCTTACAAGATATATCGTGAATCGCAGAAATTTATCTCTAACAAGCAAGTTGAAGGCAAGATATATCAGCGATATGAAATAAATAAAAACAAAGGCCGTTTCCAGGGCTCTTATTTTCATTCCGAAATCAAACAGTACAAAATCTTCAAAGCAATTAATCCAGACAGAATAAGCGGCATAGAGAATAGTAATAGTCGTACAAATTTTAGCATATCGACTCTTTGAAGCGTCCCATCCGGTTTTATCCGCTTTATAATATAGAAGTACAAAACAAAAAGCAATGAGGATGTGCATTACAAAAAAATCTCTTGCATAATTCGGTCCGACCGACTGATATACCTGCATAGAAATATCACTGAATGATACTTCTACATTTCTGATTCCGACGGAATCAATCTGATTACTGTCAAAAACCTCGCCGTAAGCGTCAGCTGACATCATCACAATAAATCCGATTATTGATGTAATCAGAAATAAAATATTCGGGACAAAAACTTTTTTTCTCAGTCTGAAAATGATAATAACTGAGAAAATTCCGAATATTATGTTGTAGATACTGATGTTTTCTACACATAAAGCTCCGGCAAAACCGAGTACTGATGATAAGATAATCCAGATTACAGACGGCGTATATTTCTTATCGAATATGATTTTAAAACAGAAAAAAATATACACAAGCGTAATCAGAATTGATATAACATAATTTGTGAAGCCGGAAATCCACATTATTGTATTTGAATATATTACAGTCGGAAGCAATATAAACAGGGTAAAGGTCAGTCCGTATTTCAAAACTCCTGACTTTTTTTCATAGTCAATAAAGCGGGATATTAAAATAATCAACGCTGATAAAGCTACGCAATAAATAAGATATTTCATCAGCGGAATTTCTACCATGATAAATGTCAGTAAATTGGTGAAATATCTTCCGTTAGGAAAACGATATTCAGACATTTCGTCGATGTCATTAACAAAATACCAGATAAAATCATCGCCCTGAAAAATCAGAGAATATGCCGAAATAAGTGAAAATATTACGATCAATGCAGCAGGAATAATTGTTTTAACGGACAAGGATTTCTTCATATCGTACCTCCTCAGTATTATATCATCAATCTGATTGAATGAAATTAAGAAATTATTAAACAAAAGCCGTCCTCATATTCGGGGACGACTTTTGAATATATAGGTAATTGGTGGACCATCAGGGACTCGAACCCCGGACCGACCGGTTATGAGCCGGGAGCTCTGACCAACTGAGCTAATGGTCCAAAGATATGTGAAAAAAGGAAACTGAAAACAGTTTCCTTTTTTAATGTAAGTACCGGCACCTTT
>JAFXCR010000033.1 GCA_017516465.1 Ruminococcus sp. | reverse complement strand
GCCTTGAAATCATCTGATTCTGCTATAAAATCTTTATTAATTCCTGATAATGCATCATGTAAATCATTCTTCTTCATGAAATCATCCTCTCAAGATATTTTTTGAATTTCTTTCGTGTTCGCATAAGAACGGTTCTGACATTGCTTTCTGTAATGTTGTAGTTTTCAGCAATCGTGTTAATATCCTCAAGGTAATAATATCGCCTGATAAATACGCTTCTGTCACGACCATTAAGTGTTGACAAAAAATCATTCAGGTCTTTCAGGAGATCATTACTGTCAGTGTCTGATAAAAAGCTGTACAATTCATTGAGGACAGCATCATTTCTGCTCATTATCTCATCAGGAGAAACCGACAATATTTCTGCAATTTTTAAAATCATATTATAATCGGGCAGACAAATTCCTCTTTCCCATTTGGATACCATTGCTCTTGTTACATAAAGCTTTTCAGCAAGCTGTTCCTGCGATAAGTCCATATTTGCTCTTAATTCTGCAATCTTCTGACCGGTCAGCATTTTTATCACCGCCTCTCCTTGCTTTCATTATACCCCCGCTGCTTAAAAAAGTAAAGAAACCATTTGTGACACTGTGACGGAAAAGATATTGCTATCAGACGAACGAAGGTGTTTATTCGTACTTGCTCCTACGAGTACAGCTTTTTTCATGTCTGCTTTTATTGATAAGTACAAGATTTTAATTTTTCAAAATGTGCAAAATACAGTTTTAATATTTCAATAAATGTGTAAATATCACTTGTATTTTTCTTAAAAAAGTGGTATGCTACTATCGGTAAGGAGCGTGATAATGTGAAACGCAACGCAATAGAACAACTTTTAGCCTGGAAAACAGTACTGACCGCAAGCCACTTGTACTCAAAGGTGCATTAACAGAAAATTATGTGCTGCAGCAGATAAAGGCACTATATGATACAGAGCCGAAATATTACGCACCGACATCCACAAATGAAATTGATTTTATTGTACAGGACGGAATGAACATTATCCCGATTGAAGTCAAAGCTGGGATATGAAATCAATGACAACTTTGTTAATCTGCCGCTGTATCTTGCGAATAAAATGCATGAATTAATATAAAATGAGAAGAACTATGACAGCACCGCACAAATCCCGATTTCTTATATCACAAAAAATATGATAAAATTTCAGAAAAGCTCTTGACATTCACGTAACGTCATAGTGTACAATCATAATCAGGGAGGCGATGTAATGAAAATGCATATCAAAGAATTTGCAGAACTTACAGGTGTCAGTGTGCGCACACTGCACTATTATGATGAAATCGAACTGTTAAACCCCTCTTTTGTTGACGAACAAAACGGCTATCGCTTTTATGATGAACACTCTTTGGAGCGAATGCAGGAGATTTTGTTTTATCGTGAGTTAGATTTTTCGCTTAAGGATATTCATGCAATTCTGTCCTCTCATAATTACGATAAGCAAAAGGCACTGAAAGAGCAGAAACACCTGCTGACACTGAAAAAAGAGCGTCTTGAACGGTTGATAATGGCTCTTGACAGTGCAATGAAAGGAGAAGATTTCACTATGAACGTATTTGACAACAGCGAATTTGAGACACAGCGTGACAGCTACGCAAAGGAAGCAAGGGAGAAATGGGGCAATACTGCCGCATACAATGAGTACTCCGCAAAGGCTTATTCCACAGAAAAGCAGAGTGAGCTTAACGACGGTATGAACGATCTTATCGCGGAATTTGCGGGATGTATAGCAGACGGAAATACTCCAGAAAGCAAGGAAGCACAGGCACTTGTGATGAAGTGGCAGACTTATATCACGGAAAACTACTACACCTGCACAAAGGAAATTCTTGCAGGGCTCGGTACAATGTATACCGCCGATGAACGCTTCAAAGCCAATATCGACAGATACGGCAAAGGAACAGCTGAATTTATGTGTGCGGCAATACAGGAATATTGCAGATAACAAAATGCCTCTCCATTCAAAATGGAGAGGCATTAGCTTTTATTCTACATTAAGGTACAATTTGTACACCAGCCAGATAAATTATGCCGAATTCTAAAGTTTTTACTTGTATATCGTACCCACCAAACAACCTCCCACTCATAAGCAAAACATCCCCGAGCCGCAGCTCGGGGATTACTCATATTGTTTTACAGATTTTCTGCGTAACAGCTTTTAACCCAAAGCTCCTCCGACGATATCGAATATTTTATCGGTACCTTTTGTAATAATTTCCTTTGCCCAGTCAGGCATAAGATCACCGATAATATATGTATCAATCAGATCAAAAACAGCATTTTTCGCTGATTTTATTGCTTCAAGCAGTTTGCTGTCAGGTTCATCAAGTGCAGCAACAGAAGTTTCTGCGATATCCTTCATCATTTTTGCCATAAGGAATATCATGTCAATAGTTGCGTTTATTTCTTTTTCCTGAGAATCGCTCATGCAGTACTGATAAAGAATATCAAGCATTTCAGTACGATAATTAAGTATATCAACAAGATGCTTTACTGCATCGTATGTCTGCATTCCGCCGATGAATACTGCCACAGGACCGCATCCGCTTGCAGCTGAAAGAACTCCCACAGCAGGCATTACCTCTTCTGCCACATTATATACCAGCATGAGGTGGAAGAGCGAGTTGACTACTCCGAATGTTGATGAGAATATCTGTTCAGTATTGATTTTGTGTTCGCTCAGGTCGATATCTATTGTGGAAGAACCGCCGTTCATTCCGCCGGATATCTTGAATGTGAAGCTATTGTAGTTTTCGAGGTCTGCGATGATGTAGCCCGTACCGTTCCACTCGTTCATAGTAACACGCTTGTCAGGAATGATAACTGAATAACCGCCCTCTGCTGAAGCTCTGATTTCAGCTGATTCCTCGCTGGTGAGATCAAGCTTTCCAAGCATTTCTTCAAGGTTTCCGCTTGTGATAACGAGCATTTCTGCACCGTCAGCGAGAGCCGTATCAATGACAGAGCCTGTTGAAGCACCTTCCACATTAAGGAGATTTCTCCAGAGCCAGCCTTCGTAGTATGATTCCATGTACGCTGTGCTGAACATAAAGTCGTTTCTTGCGTCAATGTCGCCCGTTCTGCTGAATGCGTAGCAGTTATTGTACGATACGTCAACCTGGAATCTTCCGGGAACAATATCCGTAGTAACATATGTGGTGTAGCTGTCCTCGTATGTGCGTACTCCGTAGCTTGTCATGAGCATTTTGGTATCATGACCTACTTCAATATCCTCACGGCTTGCGTTGAAGGCACCGTAGAAATCGCAGTAGAGGAAGTAGTATTTTCCGGCAAAATCAAGATATGAACCGATTTTCGCCTCATCGTAATAGTTAGTTTTGTCAACAGCCTTTTCAGGATCAGAGCTGAGAACGGGATTTGCAGGATCGCTCATATCAATTCCGTTGTTTTCTGCTGCACTGTTGAGAGAATTATAGTACTGACTTTCAGTAATTCCGCCTGTATCGAATACAAGAGCGTTGGTACTTCCGATTACAACCTCGTCCGTCCATATAGTAGTTCTGCCGTTAGTATAAATATTTGTTGCAAACTTGCAGGTTTCTCCGAGACGCCATGCGCTGTCCTTAAGGAAGTAATACTCCGTATCGGGATCAATCATGTATTCATCCAGATCGTCTGTATATTCGTCATAGCTGTACTGGGCGACCATTTCACCGTCAAGGTAGAGAGCAGGGAGGAAGGCGTTGTTGTAGATAGCGTTCTTGCCCATTTCAAAGATTGTTGCCCCGCCTGTATTTCCGGTGAAACGGAGTGTAAATCTCTTGTTGTAGATATCACTGATCTTGTACACACCAAGATTCTTCTTGCCGAGACCATGCTGTACTATAAACTGAACGTTATCAGCTTTTCCCATCGGGATCTCATTGAATAATGTGAGTTCATCAGAGGCAAGTGTGTACTGGAGTGATGAAGGAAGTCTTGTGAATGTCTTGGAGATAATCTGTCTGCCGTAGGAATTTTCAGCCTCGCTTGTATAGGTCACAACGTTGCCGAACATATCCTCGATAGCGGTGCTGCCTGTTGCTTCGGTAATCTTCGGAGCATATTCCTCCATTTCGTTGATAAACTCCTCGTATGCGGTACCGGCAAGCTGTTCTTTCAGCTCGTTGATATCAATAGTTTTCTGCTCAGCCGGAGCAACTTCAACGCCGCAGGCTTCTGAAGCCTTGATTGACGTGTCAAGATTTACCCATACGCCGAGATCCTTGAGGATTTCATCTGTTTCGCCGATTTCGCCTGCGGGAACGTAGACCTGAACAAATGCTTCTTCGAGATATACAAGCTGGCTTCCGTCAGCCGCTGTTGTAAGACCTGCTTTCTTTCCGGAGCTTGCGAGCATATTTGTGGCATATTCAAAGTCCTCCATAGCCATGAGGCTCATTGTCTGCTCAGCTGTAAGGATTACATTTCCCTGAGCGTATCTTGCCGGATATCCCATTTCTCTGAGCAGACCGATAAGGAGACTTGCCTGATCGAAGTCGTTACCCTTTCTGAGTTCATAGGTACCTGCGGCGCCACGTCTGGAATTGGTGTATGCTTCAAAGTCAATGTTATTGTAGACGTAGTCGTAGGCTTCGGCAGGTGAGCTGAACGATGCCGCAAGAGCTTTCAGCTCGTCATTGAGCTGAGTTTCTGATGTCTGCTTAAGAGCAGCCTGCATTTCTTCGGATTCAATTTCAGTTTCGTATGTTCCTGAAACCTGAACAGTGAAGATAGTTTCTGTCTGATAGCCATCGTTGTCCTTGCCGACTGCCTTCAATGTGTAATCGCCTGTCTCGTCGAATGAGAACTGTGCCTGATACTTTCCGTCTGCGGTAGGAGTAAGCAGTGATGACATATCCTTGTCGCCGAACCAGAGTTCAAGCGTATCAAAAGGAACTTCATCCTTTACTGAGATTACAGCGGTAATTGTTTCGGCAGGCTTTACAACAGCCGGAGCTTCAACTACAAGCTTGTGATTTTCAGTATTTCTGTAAACGTTGAGAGTTCCCTCTTGCTGAACGTAGTTTCCGGATTCATCCTCAGCCTTTATAGTAATTTTAAGTTCTCCGACAGCGTCGGGAGTGAATACAAATTCGCCGGCAGCGGCAGATTCTTCAACGGGAGTATCATTTACTGCAACGGTAAGAATAACCTTTCCGCTGTCATCCGATGCCTTGACTGAAAGTGTAACCTCATCGCCTGCACGGATGATTTCAGGAATAACTTTGATTTCCTCGATAACGGGAGCTGAGATGTCGTCCGATGAGGATACAAAGAAGCTTACAATTGCAGCTTCTGAGACATTTCCGGCTGCATCGTATGCCCTGACTGTAATAGTGTGACTTCCTGCTTCGGGAGGCTCAGGAATTACAGCCTGCTTTGTCTCCATGTCGAATTCAAGCGATGTACCGTCTATATCAGCGGCAACTCTTGTAACGCCCACGTTATCAGAAAATTCGCATGAAACAGCAGGAATATCGCTTTTCGCATAGGTTTCCTTGTCTGCCTTCACGGAGATAACAGGTGCTTCTGTATCCTTCACCTTGATTGTATAGGTTGTTTCTGTCTTGTTGCCGAATACATCCTCTGCATATACGGAAAGAACGTACTGTCCGGCAGGAGCTTCATCAAGTGTATAAACGAAGCTTCCGTTGTTTGTATTGATTTCCTCATCACCGAGCTTTGCAGTTACGGTCTTTAACTCGTAGTTGTCGGTAACATCAACGGTAATTACAGGACTTTCGCCCTGACCATAGCTGCTCTTGTCAGCAGTGAATTTTACAGTAGGTCTTGTAGTATCGGAGATAACGACAACTTTTTCTGCTGTATTTTCGTTTCCGGATGTATCCTTTGCAGCTGCGGTAATGGTATATTCGGTAATCTCTGAGGTATCGAAGTAGTATCTGTTGTTTTCGTCGAAGGTAACTTCTTCGCCGTTTACCTTTACAACAAGAGATTCAATACCGATATTATCAGAAGCACTTACTGTCATGTAAGCGTTCTGGTTGAGATACTCATATCTGCTTGAAGCATTTATTGAAACGCTTGGCTTTGTCTTGTCCTCGGTGATAACCTTAAGACGTACCTTCTGTGTTCTTTCGTTTCCGGCGTCGTCATTGGCTGTCACCTTGAAGTAAACGTATTTCATGCCGTTTGCGTCAACGTTGCTGCCGTCGGAGGTATAGCGGAAGGTTCCGTCCTCAGTGAGCTTAGCCTCTTCATCGTCCACGAAGAATGTTACATCCTTGACGGCTACGTTATCTGTAACAGTAACAGTCACATCTGTGTAGTCGCCTGCAAGGATTTCCGACTTGCTGAGAGTAATATTTATTCCCGGAGCAGAGGTATCCGGATTGCAGGTAATCTTCTTTGTGGCAGTATTGGTATTGTTCTCACGGTCTGTTGCAGTAAGAGTGAAATAATATACACCTGTACTGTCGGGAGTGAAGGAGTATACATTTTCCTTGTCGATAGTCTCCTTGCTGCTGTCGAGTTCAAGAACAACAGTGCTGTTTTCCTCGCCCTCCTTCTGTACGGACAGCGTAAGCTTTCCGATGCTTGTTTCGTTGTCGTAGGAAGTAGTCTTGATTTCAGTTGTATTGCCGAATACAACGGTGTTCTGTGAAGATATATTCGCATAGGGAAGTCCCTGATCTGCACGGACTTCAACAGTTCTTGAGTATTCTGTGCGGTTTCCGGCAATGTCTATTGCCTCAGCCATGAATACATACTGACCGGCAGTCTTGTTCTTGAATATATATGTCCAGTTTTCCTCATTTGCGGTAAGCTCAACTTCCTCACCGTTGCAGTAGAGAGCAGTCTTTGCAAGCTTGTTTTCATCCGAAGCCGTTACTGTGAAAGTAATCGGATTATCGGGATATACCCAGCTTCTGCTGCTGGTAAGCAACAGTTTGGGAAGTCTTCTGTCAAGAGTAACGCTTCTTGTTTCAGTGGTCTTGTTTCCGTACCAGTCAAAGGCGTCAACAGTAATCTCAGTAACAGAAAGATTTGTTGAATATACAGGTACGCTTACGAGATTATTCTTTTCAGCGTCCACATAAGCCTGCTTGAACACAGTGTTGTTCTTTGCGTCACGGTAGAGTACTCTGTACCACGCAACCTGCTCCGAATCCTCAAAGCTGATGTTCAGCTCAAGCGGAGTGTTGTAGCTTGTAACATATTCAGGAAGCTCGGAAACTTCCATTTTCACAGCCTTGAATTTATTCTTATCATCCTCATCCTCAGAATCTCCGATGAGAGACTCCTTTGAAGCTACGGAGATATTCACAGCCGTTTCTGTGACTGTTTCGCCTGAGGTCACAGATACCTTGACGGTATATTCTCCCTTTTCGGGGAACACTATTGTCTTTTTCAGGGGATTGCTTCCGGCTTCAGGTTCCTCACCGCCGCCAAGATCCCATTTTATATCGGAGACGCTTGCTGTTTTTCCGCTGATATCAAGCCAGAGAGTTATAGGTGCTTCGGCGGAAACATTGTGTGCTCCTCTTACAGCAACAGACGCTCCTGCTGAAAGCTCGGAAGAATCAGCTTTTTCTGAGTAAACAGAAATATCATAGAGAACAGGAGAGGTTCCGTCATCAGAAGCTTTCATTTCAACCTCTGTGCGGATGTATCTGCCGGAAAGACCGAGATCCTCCTGACCGTTTTCAACTCTGATTCTTTCAGAGAAGTCAACACCGTTGTCGCTTGTGCTGAGATAAACGTCAATTGCTGAATTACCGTAATAATCAGCATTCCATTCAACGCTTGTCCACGGACAATTTTCAACACCGCTGTCGAAATCGCTGCTTGTCCACTTGCCGCTGTCGGCGTAGTTGTCATTGCCCACAATGATATCATCAATATAAAGAACACTGCCCTCTCCGTTTCTGTTGTAGGAGATAAGCTTTGTATCCTTTGTGACCTGAACAAATCCCTTTTCAGTTATAAGACCGGTATTGAGGCTTATTCCGAGATCTTCAACAGCGTCAATTTCAAAGGCGTTGAAGTTCCAGTTTAAAGTAACAGAACCATCGGGATTTGTCACCATGCTGTCGGGAGCCTTTTTCATATCGCCCGTCTTAATCCAGTCGGCGTTCATAACCGTAGTTGTAAATGTTACGTTTCTTGCGGCAAGATTGTAGATATTATCTGCCATATTCACAAGGAATTTTCCGATAGCTTCTGCATCAGGACAGAGCTTGTATGCACCATTTGTATCAATGGCAACCTGCTGCATTACCTGCGTTTCGCTGAAATCTGAGGAGAACGGGTTTATTTCAAATGAATAGATTTTTGTACCGTTTTCCTTTGCGGCGGCTGACATTTCAAGAGCAATCTTATCATCGCTGCCATTTACGCCGTTTTCTCCGTCTGCAAGCAGGAAGATGAATTTGTCACGGTTTTCACTTTCCTCATCGAACATCTGAGTCATAGCTATCTGCAAACCGCTTCCTATGCTGCTGCTGCCGTCAAGGTTGTACTTGTTGAAGGCTTCGATAAGAGTTTCCTTGTCAGAAGTAAGCGGAGTCACAAGACGTCCCAGCGATGTGATACCCATACGGTCATTGGGACCCATTGATTCAATAATCTGGAAGGCTGCTTCCTTGATAGTCGGAACCATGCTGGAAACGCTTCCTGAGTTGTCAATTGCAAGGATAACATCGTTTCCGTTTCCGGTGATAAGCTGTCCGTATCCTTCAAGCTCAAAGCCAAGATCAAGCTTGTCTCCGCCGAAGTCAATGGAATTCTTGCTCTGCGAGGTCTTTACGGTGATACCGCTTTCGCCGCCGAGTGAGTACGTTCTCGGAGCAGGCACAGTATTGCCCTTTGCAGCTGCAAGCTTAAGCTCGTCATTGGTGCCTTCTGCGGATTCAAGCTTACCGGAAGTGAAATCGCCGGTGCTTGTATAGTTTGCGACGGGACCGTCAGAAACTACTATCTTGACAGTATCTCTTGCAAATTTGCTTCCGGATGAAGCTGTAAGCGTAACATCATACTCGCCGCTTTCAGAGAAGGAAAGAACAGGACTGAGAGTATTCTCGCCTGAGATAGAAGCGTGTTCCTTCTGATATTCAGGAAGCCTGTATATAATATCAGCACTATCGTTTGATACAGAGCCGCTGAGAGTAAAGCTCTCGTTCTTGTTCAGATATACAACATCCGAAGTATGAGCAGAGCAGGTCAGCTTGAAGAGATCCCTGTATTCAACGGTAAGGGAAGTACCGTTTATTTCGATGGAATCAGCATAAATCGCACCGAGAATATCAATATTCTTTGCATTGATTCTTACTTTTCCGTTAGGAGCATAGATAACTCCGGTAAAATCGAGATTAGCGGCATCAATGGTAATATCGCCGTTTTCCGACATGATGAAAGCCTGCTGAAGCTCATCGTTTTCAGCGATACTCATGTCGATATCGTCCTTTGCAGAAATTCTTCCCGAACCGATCAGTTCAGCGTGATTTATTGAGAGATTTCCCTCTGAATACACTGAATTTACAGTGAGGTCAAGGACAGAATCAGAAATTTCTGTATCCTTGTCGTATGTAAAATCGTAAACCTCAATGGCATTGATGTATTCTGCGTAATCAGGAAGAACACATTCCCTGCCATCGTCAGCCGAGATATTTTCGCCGCTTACGGAGAACTTGTCGCTGCTGCCGGTATAGGAAAGCTCCTCGCCGGAGAAGATTCCTCCGTTGACTGTCACGCTTTTTTCGTTAAGCTTAACGGAATTCTTTGCATACAAAGCAATAAGACTGTTGTCAATCTGTATAGTCTCCTCGTTTTCAGCGTATGCCTGTACAAGAGATGAAACCGGAAGATAAACGGCTGTCGTTGTAACAGCAAGCGCAGAAGCGGTAATTCTTCTGAATATATTATTCATTCTCATCCGACCTCCTCTTTCTTGTAAGGATAGCTGCCGTCATGGAGCAGAGTCCGATTCCCGCAAAGACGTATCCTGCGGTATCTCCCGTCTTAGGGGGATTTCCGCTGCCCGGATTTTCGCTGTAAAGACCGTATTTTGTGGAGCACACAAGCTTGTCTCCGCTTTCGAGCGTGCGGTTTTCCCATGTTATAGCTGCCGCATTATCGGAAACAGCTTCAGAGGGAACGTAATCGAATCTGTCGTTATAGAGGTTTTCCCAGTCGGCGATATCGAAGTAATCCGGCTTGGAGCCGCTGTCTGAAACGATACCGTAGGCGGCAATATTACCTTTTTCATCCCTTATAGACCAATCTCTGGGGATATCACTTCCGGAGAAGCCGGTTTCTTCCTTGTATTCTGCCTTATTCACGATAATGGCGTCGCTGTCGGAATCAGCAATAGTCGGATCTATGACAGCTCTTACCGACACCATAACGCTTTTTTCATTCTTATTTACGGCAGAATATTCTATTTTGAGCATATCATTGTTCTTTGTATTCCCTGTGGAAAATGAGAGTGTCTGTGTAATTTCAACGCCATTGAAGCTCTTTACAGTAATAATGCTTTTCTGTTCATCGTTGTAAAGTTCTCTGACGGTTTCGCCTTCACTGAAAAGACAGACATTTCCGTTCACGCTTATCTGTGCGAAAGAAGTATAGAACTGAGCGTAGGTAATATTTTCCTTTGAGCTTCCGGTGTTTTTGAAAAGCTGATAGGAGCCGTAGCCTGTTTCAGCCGAATCATCCTGAACCTGAAGCAAAAGATAGTCGTTGCTGATACTTATACCAGAGGTTTCAAGTGGTCTGAGCAGAACAGCAGATGTTACACCGCAGCATACAGAAGCGGCGGCAAGAGCTGCTGAAAGTCTGTTGGAACGCAGTTTCTTCATGTCAGCTCCTCCTTTTTCTGGACAAATTTCATATCATCTCTCCTTAAAAAAAGTTACAGATTCATAACCACCAGTATAATATCTTGCAATTATCATACTTAGTACAACTCCACTATTACTAATAGTAAAATGATTGAATCTGTAATTTCATTATATATTATCCAGCAAAGATTGTCAAGGAAAAACGCACCATCCCTCACAAAAAAATTTTTACAAAACAATTGATATAAACAAAAAGATCCCCGCCCTTGAGCGAGGATCCCTGTTTTTGATTTCAGCTGTTACAAGCCGGAAAATATTCATGAATATCGTTTCCGTCAAGCTTCATAAGCCTGACATTGCCGTCCGGCTCAAGAACAAGAAGCATTGCCGGATCAGGCGGTATAGGTTTGTATCAGATAATTTTTCCGTTCATATTGCTTACTTCTGCAATTTTTCAGAATTCGAGAGAAGAAGCATCGTCAGGATATATCTTCCAGCCTTCGCCTTCTATAAGGAAAGCACATACTGTTAAACTTTCGGTTTCAGATTCTCCGTCCTCCTCATAGCTCCTCCTGATTATTGTTATATATTTGTCGTCCGGTTTTGTGCAAAACTCTCACACAACCAGATTAATTCACATTTATTATACATTATAATATACCGTGAAGTCAATATCTCTCTGCGAATGTAACGATTTTTTGTTGGTAAATTTGCACACATTTCACAAAAAAAGTGTGCTCATTTTTCTCTGCACAAAATTCAAAACGAAACACGAGATTCAGAGAGAATGAAAGAAAAACAGAGAGATTTCATAAGAAATAAGGATATATATTAAAAAAAATCCCGATTTTCTATTGACAAAGCTTACTCTTTCATGTATAATAAATTTTGTCACTGTGCAGGAATGCACACCGGAAGCTTCTTTATGCTCCGGATTACTAAATTCACAGGAGGAATTAATTATGTCAACTACACTGGCAAAACCT
>JAFXCR010000032.1 GCA_017516465.1 Ruminococcus sp. | reverse complement strand
CAGTAAACGGTGAATGGTCTGTCTATGAAGCAGAGTTTGACTTGTCTGACTGGGATATGTCCAATAATTCTGTAACACATATTCGTATCGGTTCAGATAATACACACGGCTATGATGTTCTGTTCAGAAACATCGAAATGACAAAAGCAGTACCTGAGATCATTGGCGATGTGAATGCTGACGGTGCATTCAATATTGCTGACGTGGTTGCACTTCAGAAATGGCTTCTTTGTGTTCCGGATGTAACACTTGCCAACTGGAAGGCTGGAAATCTCTGTAATGATGACAGACTGGATGTTTTTGACTTGTGCCTTATGAAGCGTGAGCTTCTGAAAAGCAACTGAATACGATACATAGAGCTTCTCAACCGAGAGGCTCTTTTTTATCATTGACCGACCTTATCATACAACACCGTAGAGCGTCGTTGGAATTTGACCAACAGCCCGATTTTCGGGCTTTACATAAAAAGCAGAACAGCACCGGTCATAATCAGATCCCTGATGAGTGCAAGGACTGAATCTTGGAGGAATGTGACTTCCTGAAGAATCTGATCACCATGCTTACTTGTATCATGATTGAACGCTTCGGTGTGATCCGTGATTACCTCTACGAGAGAGATGAGAACGATGAAACTTCTTTGGGATTCCCAAGGACAACAGACTCGAAGTTTATCTGCTGACCTCGCCTGAAGATCTGTACGAATACCTCACTGAGGAAAGTGAAGGGTTCAGTTTAATTGCAAAAAAAGAAACCCTAACCAACTGAGGTCGGGGGGGCGAAAATCGTTACCGTTGAGCAAAAAAATAAGCTCTCCAAACAATGAAACGCTTGAAAAAACTCGTAGAATCGTGATTTGCGGCGGTAATCAATTTCGTCACGTATTGACAACGAAATCCCTCGGAATTCCGAGGGATTTCTCCATTTATGCTCTTTGTATATGTACTGTTTTATATGATATATCTCAATTTAGAATAAGTCTCCTTAACTTACTTTTACCAATTCACGTCTCATAAGACACAAGTCAAATACGTCAAGTTGATCATCTTTACATAAATCAGCTGTTTGCCAATCATTCAGAGTAACGTCAGATGCACCAAGCAGCCATTTCTGCAATGTAATTATATCAGCAACATTAAATTCTTCGTCTGCGTTGACATCACCTGACACTTTTACTTCAAAAACTTGTAAATCAGACAACGTCACAGTATAAGCTTCATTATTTCCGCTTTGGAGATAGAAATAGAATGCTCCGTCATAGGTCATGGTCGGTGTATAATATATTTCTGTATGCGTTGTCTGCGATGTAACAGTAAGTTCTTCTACATGATCTATAATATCCGTTGAATAATCAGAAGTTGTATATCCGATATTCAGAGTTGCACCGTTTATTTCTTCTATACCGTCACATATAATATCAAAGGAGATGCGATATTTCTTACCTTCCTCGAACTGCATATTTTCTTCCCATAAATCGTAATTGAGCATAACATCGCCCGATTTATTTCCGCCATTGGCAACAGTAAGGGTTACATGATCTTCTGTATTTTCTGTAATCGTTGCACTTCCTTTATTATTAGCCCAAGATGAGAAGACAAAGGGATCTGCTGCGGTAAGAAGACACAATAACTTTTTCATTTGAGTTCCTCCTATCTGAAATTGTCTAATCAAAGCTTTAAGCTTATAAATATTATACTATATTTCCAATTAAACGTCAATAAGAATCTCCTATTTAACATTTACAGTACTATAACTATCCCCCATTTACATTTAATTTTTATTTTACCAACCACCATTTTATATAATATGTTACTCAATCATCTTCCCTGAGAGATCTGCTGTTGTTTATCGAACTGCTTACTTTTCACGATTCTCTACCGCAGATAAGAAATTTCTTTCTCGAATATGTTTAATATGCAAAGGAATCATCATATTAATTCTGTAAATATACATTTTTTTGAAATTCTTTTTTATCCTGATTTTTATATGAAAAATTTTCTAAAACACTTGCATTTATTCTTCAGATGTTGTATAATGTAAATACAATTAAACAGACGGGAGCTTGTATTACAGGCTGAGAGGAAGGTGTAACCTTCGACCGATAACCTGATTTGGATAATGCCAACGTAGGGACGACTGTAAAGCACTGACGCTTACACGTCGGTGCAATAAAAATATTGCATATTAGGAAGCTATCGAAATCGGTGGCTTCCTTTTTTATTTCCGTCTGTATAATTGAATAAATTATAACGGAGGAATAATATGTACAAAACACAAATGGAAGCGGCAAGAAAAGGAATCATCACAAAAGAAATGGAAGCGGTTGCAGCTAAGGAATACCTTACTCCTGAGGAAATTCGCAGCCTTGTTGCAAAAGGTCAGGTTGTAATATGTGCAAATCGACTTCACAAGTGTATTGAGCCGAATGGTGTTGGCTCTATGCTGCGAACAAAAATCAATGTCAATCTCGGTGTATCACGGGACTGCAAGAATTACGACATTGAAATGGAAAAGGTTATGGCGGCTGTAAACATGGGAGCAGAGGCTATCATGGACTTGTCCTCTCACGGCAACACTCAGCCATTCAGACAGAAGCTTGTTGCAGAATGTCCTGCAATGATTGGAACTGTCCCCGTTTATGACAGCGTAATTCACTATCAGCGTGACCTTGCAAAGCTGACAGCAAAGGATTTTATCGATGTGGTGCGTCTGCACGCTGAGGACGGCGTTGACTTTGTTACTCTTCATTGCGGAATCACACGAAAAACTATCGAGCAAATCAAACAGCATAAAAGAAAAATGAATATAGTATCAAGAGGTGGTTCACTTGTATTTGCATGGATGAGTATGACAGGAAATGAAAATCCTTTCTATGAACATTTTGATGAAATTCTCGATATATGCCGTGAATATGATGTAACAATTTCTCTTGGTGATGCTTGTCGTCCAGGTTGTCTTGCTGATGCAAGCGATGTATGCCAGATCGAAGAACTTGTTCGTCTTGGTGAACTGACAAAAAGGGCGTGGGAAAAGGATGTACAGGTAATGATAGAGGGACCCGGTCATATGCCGCTTGACCAGATCGAAGCAAATATGAAGCTTCAGCAGACTATATGTATGGGTGCACCGTTTTACGTTCTTGGTCCAATTGTCACCGATATTGCTCCGGGCTATGATCATATAACTTCTGCGATTGGCGGTGCTGTTGCAGCGGCATCGGGTGCGGCATTTCTATGCTATGTAACTCCGGCAGAGCATCTTGCACTTCCTAACGTAGACGACGTAAAACAGGGTATAATCGCCTCTAAAATTGCAGCTCACGCTGCTGATATTGCAAAGCACATTCCTCATGCAAGGGATATAGATGATAAAATGGCAGATGCACGCAGGACATTCAACTGGGACAGACAGTGGGAGTGCTCAATTGATCCGGATACTGCAAAAAATATCCGTGAGAGCAGAAAGCCGGAAATTGAGGAAAGCTGTTCTATGTGCGGAAAATTCTGTGCAGTGAGAAGCATGAATAAGGCTCTTGAGGGTGAATATATCGACATTCTGTGAGGTGACAGCATGATAAAAATAAATGGAATTGAAAAGGATTCAGCAGGAAAATCAGTGGCTGAATTCCTTGCTGAAAATGGATACGATATAAAACGTGTAGCTGTTGAAATGAATGAGGATATTCTGCCGAAATCGCAGTATGAAAGTACATTTCTTAAAGACGGTGATGTAATAGAAGTTGTAAGCTTTGTGGGAGGCGGCTGATATGACAAGAGAGGTGTGGTACAGTACGCTTGAACAGCGGCATGGAGCTGATTTACAGCAGAAATTTTCGCAAAGCTGTGTTGCAGTCTGCGGACTTGGCGGTCTTGGCTCAAATGTGGCGATATCACTTGCAAGGTCAGGTGTGGGAACACTCATTCTCATCGACTTTGACAGAGTTGATATATCAAATCTGCACCGTCAGCAGTATGCTGTTTCTCATTTAGGAATGTACAAGACCGAAGCAATGAAAAGTATTCTGACAGAAAATACTCCCTACTGCAATGTCATAACGCATACCGTAAAGCTTACGGAGAATAATCTGTCACTTATTGCAGACTGTGACATTGTGTGTGAGTGCTTCGACAATGCGGAGAATAAGTCGATTCTTGTGGATGGAGTGACAGAGCGTTATCCTGAGAAATATATTGTTGCGGCATCGGGGATGTCCGGACTTCATTCAGGCAACATGATAGTTACAAAAAAACTCGGTAAAAGACTATATATATGCGGCGATAGAATGAATGATATATCAGATGACGGAACACTTTTCGCTCCTCGTGTGATGATATGTGCTGCACATCAGGCTAACACAATTCTGCGTATTATTGCAGAAAAATTTGAAGTATAGAAAGGAATTCATTATGGAAGATAAATTTATTTTAGGCGGACACGAGTTCAATTCCCGTTTCATTCTTGGTTCGGGAAAGTATTCACTTAATCTTATCGAAGCGGCTATCCGTGATGCCGGAGCTGAAATTATCACTCTTGCGGTGCGTCGTGCAAATACAAAAGAGAAAGAAAATATTCTTGACTACATACCGGAAGGAGTAACGCTTCTGCCTAATACATCGGGAGCAAGAACAGCAGAGGAAGCAGTTAGAATTGCAAGGCTTGCCCGTGAAATAGGCTGCGGAGATTTTGTAAAAATTGAAATTATGCGAGATACAAAGTATCTTCTTCCCGATAATAACGAAACCATAAAAGCAACTGAAATTCTTGCAAAAGAGGGATTTGTGGTACTGCCGTATATGTATCCTGATCTGTATGCGGCAAGAGATCTGGTCAATGCCGGAGCATCCGCTGTAATGCCGCTTGCTGCACCGATTGGCTCAAATAAGGGACTTGCCGCAAAGGAATTTATACAGATCCTCATTGATGAAATTGATCTGCCTGTTATAGTTGACGCAGGAATCGGCAGACCATCACAGGCTTGTGAAGCTATGGAAATGGGTGCTGCGGCAATTATGGCGAATACAGCCCTTGCAACCGCCGGAAATGTTCCTCTGATGGCTTCAGCTTTCAAGAATGCTGTTGAAGCCGGACGAAAAGCATATTTATCAGGACTCGGACGAGTACTTACAAGAGGAGCTTCGGCATCCGATCCGCTGACAGGTTTTCTGAGAGATTGAGGTGCGTATGGATAACAGATTTTTTGTTGACGGGGAGCATCTCTCTCCAAAAGCAATTGAAATGAAACATAAGCTTGAAACTGACGCTTCAAGCCGTACAGATCATATGAAGTATATGGACGGCATGGATCGGATTAAGTCAGATATAATGGACAGAGTTCTTGCTGAAATGGACAATTATGATTATTCAAAATATACCACAAAGGATGTAAAGGCGGCACTTGAACATGAAACCTGTACAATTGACGATTTCAAGGCACTATTATCTCCGGCGGCAGAACCTTTTTTAGAAAAAATGGCACAGCGTGCAAGACTTGAAACCTCAAAGCATTTCGGAAACACTGTATATATGTTCACACCGCTGTATATTGCAAATTACTGCGAGAATTACTGTGTTTACTGCGGTTTCAACTGCTACAACAATATCAGCCGTATGAAGCTGGATATGGAGCAGATAGAGCATGAAATGCAGATTATTTCAGACAGCGGAATGGAGGAAATTCTGATTCTGACTGGTGAAAGCCGTACTCATAGTGATATTAAGTATATCGGTGAAGCGTGCAGGCTTGCGAGAAAATATTTCCGTATGGTCGGACTTGAAATATATCCCGTCAACACCGATGAGTACAAGTATCTCCACGAATGCGGTGCGGATTATGTAACAGTTTTTCAGGAAACCTACGACAGCGACCGATATTCAGAACTGCATCTTCTTGGTCACAAGCGTGTCTATCCTTACCGTTTTGAAGCACAGGAAAGGGCACTTATGGGAGGAATGAGGGGTGTAGCATTCTCGGCACTTCTGGGACTTTCAGATTTCCGCAAGGACGCTTTAGCAAGTGCACTGCACGTCTATTATCTGCAAAGAAAATATCCCCATGCTGAAATGTCGCTATCATGTCCAAGGCTTCGTCCTATTATCAACAACGATAAAATTAATCCTCTTGATGTTCACGAAAAACAACTTTGCCAGATAATCTGTGCATATAGAATTTTTCTTCCGTTTGTTGGAATTACCGTTTCTTCAAGGGAAAGCGAGACATTCCGCAACGGTATTGTAAAAATTGCCGCTACGAAGGTTTCAGCCGGAGTTTCTACGGGAATAGGCGATCACGAAAGCAAGTACAGCGGTAAAGAATCAGACCATGCGGAAGGCGATGAGCAATTTGAAATAAACGATGCACGTTCGCTTGACGTGATGTACAAAGACATAGAAAACGAGGGTTTACAGCCCGTGTTAAACGATTATATCTATATGTGAGGTGCTTATGAAAAATCTTGATACGACAATGTATTTTATTACGGACAGCACGAATTATAGTGAGGATGAGTTACTTTATCGTGTTGAAGAAGCTTGCAAAGGTGGAGTTACACTTGTTCAGCTTCGAGAAAAAGAGCGTACAACAAGGGAGTATATAACTCTTGCAGAAAAAGTACATAAAATAACTATGCGGTACGATATCCCGCTTATCATTGATGACAGAGTTGATGTTGCACTTGTTGTAAATGCGGAAGGCGTTCATGTTGGACAGTCAGATATGCCTGTTAAAATTGCACGAAAGCTTATGGGAGATAATAAAATCGTAGGTGCAACCGCAAAGACCGTACCGCAAGCTGTTGAAGCCTATGAACAGGGTGCAGATTATCTTGGAGTAGGTGCAATTTATCCCACAACTACTAAGGTTAAAACCGTGCTGACAAGCGTTGACACACTGAAAGAAATTGTAAACGCAGTACCGATAAAAGTAAATGCAATAGGCGGTCTGAACAAGAACAATATCCACGTTCTTAAAGGCAGCGGAATTGACGGCATATGTGCAGTCTCTGCGATTATGAAGGCAGAATCGCCATGTAACGCGGCAAAGGAACTGAAGGAGGCATTTGATGAATTACAGTAAAATGAAAACCGCCCTTACAATCGCAGGAAGCGACTGCAGCGGCGGTGCAGGAATTCAGGCTGATATAAAAACAATGCTTGCAAACGGAGTTTACGGGATGAGTGCAATTACTGCTCTTACCGCCCAGAATACTATGGAAGTAACGGCAATTTCTGAAGTTGCTCCCGAATTTCTCGGACAGCAGATTGATGCAGTATTTACAGATATTTTTCCCGATGCCGTGAAAACCGGAATGATACCAAATGCAGAACTGATAGAGGTGATTGCAGAAAGAATGGAATTTTATAAAGCAAAAAATATTGTAGTTGATCCTGTGATGATTGCAACAAGCGGAGCAAGGCTTATTTCCGAGGAAGCAGTAATTGTGCTGAAAGAAAAATTACTGCCAATAGCGACAGTTATCACACCCAATATTTCCGAGGCAGAGGTGCTTTCGGGAATAAAAATATCAGACAAAGCAGATATGGAAACAGCCGCAGATATCATATTCAAAAATTACGGCTGTGCAGTGCTTCTCAAAGGTGGCCACAGTATCAGTGATGCAAACGATTTGCTTTATGAAAACGAAGAAGCAACGTGGTTTGAAGGCGTACGTATCAATAACCCGAATACTCATGGAACAGGCTGTACTCTTTCAAGTGCAATAGCTTCAAATATTGCAAAAGGATACGATTTAAAGAAGTCGATAAAGCTTGCAAAGGAATACATTTCGGCAGCGTTATCTACTATGCTGGATTTAGGAAATGGCAGTGGACCGCTTAATCACGGAATCGGAGCAATCTGATTTCCAATATTATCCATAATAGATGACAAAAATCAAATTATTAAAAAAGTATTGACATATTTCGAATAAAGTGATATACTTTATATGCAGAATACAATAAAAATGTATATGCGAATTTATTGAATTATATTTAAGGAGAGTTTTTTTGAAAAATACAGCTAAAAAGGAGATTGCAGCGTAAACGGGAGGTTTGCGACTACATTCTCACACAAACCTCCCGTGTTTTCGTCAATTACGTTCAGGAGGAAAAACAATGAATAAAAATGACTATATTATCCGTTTGGAAACAAAAAACGATTACCGCGAGGTAGAAAATCTTGCTCGTGAAGCATTCTGGAATCTCAGCTTTCCCGGCTGTGATGAGCACTATTTTATCCATGTAATGAGAGATCACGAATCATATATCCCAGAACTTGGATACATCCTTGAAAAAGATGGAATAATCATTGCTGATATAAAGTACACCAGAGGCAGACTTGTTGATGAAAATGGGACAGAAAAAGAAGTTCTAACAATGGGACCTCTTTGTGTTCATCCCAATTATCAGCGTAAGGGATACGGAAAGGCTTTACTTGAATACACCTTCATTAAAGCTGCTGAGCTTGGTTATGATACTATAATTAATTTCGGAAATCCCGACAATTATGTCGCACGCGGTTACAAAAGCTGTAAAAAATACAATGTATGCTTCGAAGGTGACGTTTATCCAGCTGCTCTTCTCGTAAAGGTCCTTACAGAAAATGCTCTTGACGGAAGAAAATGGTTTTATCATCCAAGTAATGCAGATGAGCCATGCAGTGATGCTGATGCAGTTGCTGAATTTGACAGATTATTTCCACCGAAAGAAAAGTCATGGCAGCCAAGTCAGGAAGAATTTTTCATTCATTCTCATTCGTTTATAAAATAAAATCGGATAATTCTTTAGCCGGCAGTTTATTCTGCCGGTTTTATTTTTAATTTTTTGTTAATTATTTCGAAGTTTTTTCGTGATGAGATACATTTTAACATAACTGTTTTTGGTATATTTAAACAAAGTTGATTGTTAGCTATTGCTTTTTTATACCAATCATGCTATAATAATCACATAAATAAAAATAAAGGTGGGAATTCTATGGTATCTGTTCCAGCAGACTACGATCTTGCATTAACGAACGAAATTGAAGAAGCACTTAAAAACGGGCAGATAAATCCATACTATCAGCCCCAATACGACTCGATTACAGGTTGCCTTGTGAGTGCTGAAGCTCTCGCCAGATGGATTACTCCGGATGGAAAGGTAATTACACCTGATAAATTTATCCCCTGTGCTGAGCAGACTGATCTTATTCTTAAAATTGACTGGCATATTCTTAAGGAAGTGTGCAAGTTCCTTAAACAACGAAGAGATGAAGGTCTTAACTGCGTCCCGATTGCTGTAAATTTTTCAAGAAAGCATATCCGTGAGAACTGCTTCCGTCAGCGTCTTTGTCAGATTGTTGACAGATACGGTCTGCCCAGAAATCTTATAGAACTTGAATTGACGGAATCTGCAATGATGAGTGATTTGAAAGAAATTATCTCTCATGTTTCTCAAATAAGAAGCGATGGGTTCAATGTTGCCATTGATGATTTCGGAAACGGCTTTTCTTCGTTGAGCCTTGTCAAGGATATCTCCGCTAACGTTCTTAAGATTGATCGTTCACTTCTCAGTGGAAACTGTGAAAACGAAAAGGAACGTATCGTTCTTGAGGGGATTTTCACCTTTGCCCAGAGATTGAACCTAATAACTATTGCAGAAGGTGTTGAAACCCGTGAACAGCTTGGATTCCTTCGTACCTGCAACTGTAATATAATTCAGGGATATCTATTTGCAAAACCTATGCCGGCAAATGAGTTTGCTCTTGCTTGTTCTCAACGAATTATCAGTGATTTCAATGAGGATATCCTTGTAGCTCAGGCTCCGGCAAGTGCTTCCAAGCTTCTTTTGCAAGCAGTTTTCACAAAATTCCCTCTTGTAATTATGGCAAATCTTACAAGAAATAGCTATTATATGATGGCTTATGAGAATTTTACAACTACCTCCTGCCCTTCTACCGGAGTTTTTGACGACCTTATCTCTCATGGATCTTCTACCATGCACCCTGATGATCAGGAGCTTTTCAGCAAGACATTTTCAATTAAAAATCTCTTGAAGGCTTATGAAAACGGTGAGAAATATGTTTCTGTAATCACCCGTCAACTTGGAGACGATGGTATTTACAGACGAGTTGAAACCACGGATTACTTTGTTAAAAATCCGTCAGTTGATGATGTTCTTGTTGTGACGCTCTGTCAGAATTTTGATTAAATACGAAAGCATTAACAAGATATTAATCAGATTTATGTATATAATAACACCGCTGAACTCGCGGATTTGCACATCGCTACTATTTTACTTACTTAGGAAAACACCGTAAAAGCACGCCATGCAGATTTATGAGGTGTTATCTCAAAAAGGACTATTTTTATGAATTATGAAGTCTATATGCACGGACAGATATTAGGAACACATTCTTTTTTGTTAAAAGGTGAGTTCTTACAGCCGGACGAATATTCAGAGCTTAAAGTAAAATATTTTCTTCCCGGCGGAGAAACAGGTACAGCTGCTACTGTACTCTCCTCTTTAGGAGTAAATGTAAAAATTGACGGTACACATATCGGAACAGAAGTCGCACCACTTTTAAATAACTTTTACAAGGATAAAAATGTCGATTTAACCTCACTTTATTTCGATCCTGATTACGAGGGACTTATGGACTATGTTGTAATCGCTGGACTTGTACGCTCTCCAATGGGTGTGTTTCAGTCACTCTATGAGCCTGATGCAGTAAGACGCTGGAATATGCCGAAGGAAAAGGATATTACAGGCTGTAAGGTTGCGGCAATTGATCCGTTTTTCCTTGAGGCAACACAAGCAGCTGCAGAGCTTTGTGTAAAGCACAAAAAGCCATATGTTACAATAGATAGCTTTCACGACAGTTATCTTCATCTACACTCCGCTGTCAATGTGGTTTCAAAGGAATGTACAGAATCCGAACAGTATAAGGATAAAAGCATAGAAGAAATTTATGAACTCCTGACAGATAACACTGATGGTCTTGTGATTATTACTCGTGGCGAAAAAGAAATGCTGTATGGCAGAAAAGGTCAGCTTATGAAGAAAATGAAGCCCTTTTTTGTTGAAGTGAAAAGTACACTGGGTGCAGGCGATACCTTCAAAGCTGGCTGTGTTTATGGATTACTGCATGGTATGAACGATGACGAGCTTGTACGTTTTTCAAGTGCTTGTTCTGCAATTGCAATTTCCAGATTTCCTCTGCCGCTTAATCCGCCGACTCTTGATGAGGTCAGTGAGTTGCTGAACAAATAAACTGTATAAAAATTCAGCCTGATATTATCCATAAAGAACAAAAAACACCACCGTATCACATCTGATATGGTGGTGTCGTTATGTATGAATATTTTGATCTATTTTATTGACTGGATTTTGTAGTTGTTCTTGTGATTGTAAATTCAATATGCTGAGAAGCTTCTTTACCCGAATTGCCTTCATCCGGTTTTGTAGTGTGCATTGAGATTCTTACATCACTGAAGCTGTCAAGCACCTGTGCAAGTCTGTATACGACCTCACGAAGAATCTCTTTCTGATTAGCAATATATATCCTTCCTATTAATGATTCCGGATTGCTTTCAAACAGAGCAAAAAGCAGACTGAGAACATGTTCACAGCAGGTAGGCGGCTCAACAATATCATTCAGCCTGAATTTCAGGTTGATCGAGCCATCTTGTGAAACAAACTCTGTCATTGTAGAATTATCAGCATAACGGCTGAAAATATCAATAAGAACCGCATTGGTCATATGAATTTCCGCATAGTTATTCATATCCATAAATTCACCTTATAATACAGCTGCCCTGATCGCCTCTGCTCTGTCAGTTTTCTCCCATGCAACACCGATATCTTCTCTGCCCATGTGTCCGTATGAAGCAAGCTTTCTATACTGTGGCTTTCTGAGATCGAGCATCTCAATAATTGCAGAAGGTCTGAGGTCAAATACCTTTGAAACAGCAGCTGAGAGCTTGTCCTCATCTACCGTGCCTGTTCCGAATGTATCAACAAGAACGGAGATGGGTTCTGCTACACCGATTGCATAGGAAAGCTGAACCTCACACTTGTCAGCAAGACCAGCCGCAACGATATTCTTTGCAATATAACGTGCTGCATAAGCGGCACTTCTGTCAACCTTTGTCGGATCCTTTCCGCTGAATGCTCCGCCGCCATGACGTGAATATCCGCCGTATGTATCAACAATAATTTTTCTGCCGGTAAGACCGCTGTCGCCCTGAGGACCTCCCACAACAAATCTTCCGGTAGGGTTGATGAAAATTTTTGTTTTCTCATCGAGAAGATCTTCCGGAATAACAGGACGGATAACAAATTCCTCTATATCGTTACGAAGCTGATTAAGGCTTATATCAGCGGAATGCTGTGAAGAAACAACAACAGCATCAATTCTTGCCGGCTTTCCGTCAACGTATTCAACAGTAACCTGAGTTTTTCCATCGGGACGGAGATAACGGAGAGTACCGTCTTTTCGTACTTCTGTAAGCTTGAGTGAAAGCTTGTGTGCAAGAGAAATAGGGAGGGGCATAAGTTCAGATGTTTCATTGCAGGCATAACCGAACATAATCCCCTGATCGCCGGCACCATTGGAAAGACCGTCGCTTTCATTGTTTTCTTCTCTGTATTCAAAAGCTTCGTTTACGCCCATTGCGATATCAGGCGACTGCTCGTCAATTGATGTAAGAACAGCACAAGTGTGAGCGTCAAAGCCGTATTTAGCTCTGTCATAGCCGATCTCAGTTACAACCTGACGTGCTATTTTCGGAATATCAATATCCGCTGTTGTAGTAATTTCCCCCATGCAAAGGATCATACCTGTTGTAACAGCAGTTTCGCAGGCAACACGTCCGAATTTATCCTGTTCAAGGATAGCGTCGAGTACTGCGTCAGAAATCTGATCACAGATTTTATCGGGATGACCTTCGGTAACTGATTCCGAAGTAAAAAAGAATTTGCTCATTGAAAAACCTCCTGAAAATAAAAAATACCCCTTACCGGAGCATGCTTTCTTTGTAAAAACTCCTCATCTTCCGGATAAACCGCAGGATTTAGCACCTTGGCTGATAACAGTCAGGTTGCCGGGCTTCACAGGACCTGTTTCCTCCGCCGCTCTTGATAAGGTTGTAAGTATATTATATATCATCATAAGAAATTTGTCAATAGGTAAAGAAAAAAGTATGTGTAAAAAAAATATAGGGTGCGATATTCACATCACACCTCAGAGAAATTGCATTCATTACGAGCAGATGTAGGCAGCCGAACCTACAATAATAAACTAATTAAAAGTATAATTGCTTACGAAAATTTTACACATACAGAAAAAAAGTGCCGTACAAAATCAATGTACAGCACTTTTTTGTTACAGCAATCTGACTATAATACGCCTGAGCCATGCAACATCAAATGCGTCGGTAGTGCCATCGTTATCGACGTCACAAGAATAAACAGGTTTATGCAGACACAGAATAGTTCTGGAACAGTATACAAGATCAGCTATATTTACCTTTCCATCGTGATTAACATCACCCTGCTGGTATCCCGTAGTCGTTGTAGTTGTCTCAGCGGTAGTTGTAGTCGTTGAAGCAGTCGTTGTAGATGTTGTAGTTGTCTCAGTTGTAGTTGTAGTCGTTGGAGCAGTCGTTGTAGATGTTGTAGTTGTCTCAGTGGTAGTTGTAGTCGTTGGAGCAGTCGTTGTAGATGTTGTAGTTGTCTTGGTAGTGGTTGTAGTGGTTGGAGCAGTTGTTGTGGATGTTGTAGTTGTCTTGGTAGTGGTTGTAGTGGTTGGAGCAGTTGTTGTAGATGTTGTAGTTGTCTTGGTAGTGGTTGTGGTGGTTGGAGCAGTTGTTGTGGATGTTGTAGTTGTCTTGGTAGTGGTTGTGGTGGTTGTAGTTGTAGTTGTGGTAGTTGTTGTTATATCTGATGTATTTGGAACATAGTTGTCTTCAGCAAGTTCCGGATAAACAAAGGTTGTGATTCCTACCGTTTCCGCAGGAAAATGATTAGTAAAAAAGGAGTTTGAGCCTTTAAGGAAATACTGATGCTTTAATTCGCCGCCATCACCATCAAGATCATCCCATGTGACGTCAACGGCATACCATAAGCCATCCTCCATCTGAACGTAATTCCACATATGAGCTTCACTGTTATCATCATTGAAATTTCCGACAATAAGAACACAAGGTATTCCAAGACTATCACAGATAATCTTGAAGCCCTCAGAGTAAGCCTCGCATACAGCACCAGGCTCAACAATAGCCCCGACAGCAGAGCTTGTAAAAGGCGATTCAATATCATAAAAAGTATATTTGCAGATGTAGTCATGAATACTCTTAAGCTGTTCATAACGAGTCTCGCCAGTTACAGGGAAATTCTCAACAGCTTCGGTAAGCTTCTGCTTGTATTCAAGCACTGAATCAAGTGAACCATAACTATCAAAGTAAGATGGAGTAAATGAAATTTCAGTCATCGTAATTGTATAGTTTCTGTCGATGAAATTATATTTGACATCGTAATTCTGAGTATTTACCCCCATCTGATTGAGGTCGATCCAGAAAAGCTCAGGAATATCGAAAAGTGCACTATCAATACCAGGTCGGCAGTTTGCAAATAACGCGGTTTTGTACGCAAGAACGTCTTCCTCTGTCATGAGGTTTGAATACGGTGTTGAAACAGTAAATGTTACCGGATTCGGAAGCGTAACATTTACAGTATCGACAGACGGATTTACAAGCTTCATCATTGCCATATATACCTCAACGTTGTTCTCGTCAAGGAATGTACCGTAATTATAGGCACCATCAGAATAATTAGCATAGTAATCTGTATTGTCAAAATATACAGTATCAAATCCGGAACTGTCTGAGTAATATGAATTTTCTTCAGCACAGCAGACCGGAGACATTACAGCTGTACTGAGAACAACAGCTGAAACAGCTGCTGATATTAATTTTTTCATAATAAAGCCTCCTATTAAGTGAAATACTATCTAATCATATTATACATAACCATTATCAATCTGTCAACTATTTGGTATATTCTTTACAAAAAATTTATAAATCGCACCAAACAGTTCTGCTTAATATGCCGAAAACAACAAAAACAAAAGATATATCGTAGTAATATTTGTTATATTATCACTTGAAAAAACAAATTATATATGGTATACTAAAAAAGTGTAAATTAAATTAATCCGGTTTGAAAGGTGTTGTTCAGAAATGTATTTATCACAGATGAACAAGGAGCAGCTCGTCTCCTATAAAAACGAAATTCAGGCTCTCTACGATGATTTCAAGGCTCAGGGACTCTGTCTGAATATGGCAAGAGGTAACCCCTGCAAAGAACAGCTTGAACTCAGTGTTGATATGCTCAATGTATTCAATGACGGCGATTTTAACTGTGAAAACGGAATTGATGTAAGAAATTACGGTATGCCCGATGGTATACCAGAAGCTAAAAAGCTTTTCTCAGACATGATCGGTGTCAATACTGATGAAGTTATTATTTTCGGTAATTCCAGCCTCAATGCTATGTACTGGTCAATCCAGACTGCTTTCAACAAAGGAATTCTCGGTTCAGAGCCTTGGTCAAAGTGTGGTAAGATTAAATTTCTCTGCCCTGTTCCCGGTTATGACAGACACTTCAAGGTAACAGAATTCTTCGGCATTGATATGATCAACATTCCTATGACTCAGACCGGTCCCGATATGGATATAATTGAAAAGCTTGTGTCAGAAGATGATTCTATTAAAGGAATCTGGTGTGTTCCGCAGTACTCCAATCCTGACGGTATTTCTTACAGCGATGAAACTGTAAAGCGTTTTGCTAATCTTCGTCCTGCCGCAAAGGATTTCAGAATTTTCTGGGATAATGCTTATTGTATTCACCATCTCACTGATACACCTACTCTTATACTTAACATCCTTGATGAAGCTAAAAAAGTTGGAAACGAGGATATCGTATATATTTTCGGATCAACTTCAAAAGTCACTTTTGCTGGTGCAGGTGTTGCTGTAATGGGTGCAAGCAAGAAAAATGTAGATGAGCTTAAAAAATTTCTTGCATTAAGCATTATCAGCTATGACAAGATGAATCAGCTTCGTCATGTAAAGTTCTTCGGCACTTATGAAAATATGTGCGAGCATATGAAGAAGCACAAGGAAATTGTTGCTCCTAAATTCAAGCTTGTATGCGATACTCTTGAAAAGGAAATTGCTCCGCTTGGAATCGGCTCATGGACTAATCCAGAGGGAGGATATTTCATATCATTCAACGCACTGAACGGCTGTGCAAAGCGTATAGTTCAGTTGTGTGCCGAGGCTGGTGTTACACTTACCGGTGCAGGAGCTACTTTCCCCTATGGTATAGATCCTGAAGACAAAAATATCAGACTTGCTCCTACATATCCTTCACTTGAAGATCTTGCAAAGGCAGCAGAGCTTTTTGTAATTTGTGTAAAGCTTGTAAGTGCTGAAAAACTTCTTTCTGAGATGAACTGAAAGCGAGCACCAATATGAAAAAATATCTCTCTGCAATTGCCATGACGCTTGTCATGACTTGTACAGTTACTGCTTGCGAAGCAAATAAGAGTTCTGATGTTTCATCAAAAGAAAACTCTTCTGAAACGGTGAACGAACTGGCAGATTCTTCTGATAAAGCTGTTTATGATACCTATGAAGAAGCTCTTGCGGCATATTATGAATATGTTGCTGCTAAGGATTATGACGCTGCTTTGTCCGTTATGTTGCCGGAAAGTGCCTGCAGTCTGATCAAATACATGAAGTCAGAAGATGAGATTGTTGAGGAATATTTTTATGATTGGTGGGATATCAATAAGAAGCTTTATTTTGATGAAGTAGTCTCTGAAATACAAATGGATGATGCTGAAAAACAGGAGTATTGCAATGAAATCAATGCAGAATTATATTGCTCCTTACAAATCAGCGAAAAATATGAGCAGTTTCCTCCGGCTGAAAAACTGGAAGAGGAAATAAGCGAATTGTATGATCAGGTATGGATAACACCTCAGCAAACAAACTGCCCCAATTACATTTCAGATATCCGTAATGTGAAAGTCCACCTCGCCACAACTAATGATGTAGATATATACCATACTGCTTTTGTTTATCTGATAGACGGCGAGGGCTGGCGTGTAATCAGGATAGAGGATGACCCAAAGGAAGAATGGGAGAAAAAAATAACCTCAATTGCTGATATGGGACATAGTGTATGGACTTCTTCTTTAGATTTAGTAAACGAATATATTACTGAAAATAAATTCGGGCTTGCTGAAAAAGATTGGACTAAGCCTTGTGCGATATCTACTGTTCCTGATTTCTGTTACAATTTCGACAAAGAAGCTGCTCTGGAATTTTGTGAAGATATTTATTCGGATATTGATGGTGCAGAAAAATACGATTTCTTTATTGCATTTTCTGGAAGCACTATGACTGATATAATCATCTGTTCTAAGGATGATCATAAAAATATATGTATTACCCCTTCAGGAAGTATTGATATCGGAGATGAATATGAAAACGCATCTGACTTAACTTTTGAGAAAGCATGTCAGCTTTATCTGGAAAATTTTCCATCCTGAGTATAATAAAAAACCTGTCCTTTCCGGACAGGTTTTGTTTTTTAAGTGAAGTCTTAAAGTGATGCTTTTGCTGATTTCACATATTCGCCTACATAGGACACAGCATCTTTTCCGTGAGCTTCAATAAGGCTTATAACAGCAGTTCCGGCGATTACTCCGTCTGAAACAGAAGGAATATCGTCTGTCTTGTCTGAATCAGTATTCATTACGCATGGAACATCAGTGTTCTCACGAATAACGCTTATCATGTCAGTGGGATCAGAAACAATTCCGATGTTGCTGTCATTTGAATTACCGGATATGAGGTAGATGAAACCTTCTGCTTCTTTGGCGATCATTGCAATTCTTGCAGCCGGTGCCGGTGCAATAATTGAAATAACATCAATGCCGTATTCTTTTGCTGTGTCGGAAAATTCACGTTTCTCCTCATAAGGAACATCGTGGATTATAATTCCGTCAACTTCTGCTTTCTGACATTCTGTCATAAAACGCTCGATTCCATAAGAAAATACAACGTTAGCATATGTCATGAAAACAAACGGGATTTTAACATTGCTGCGGAGTTCCTTGACAAAATCGAATATCTTGTCGGTAGTAACTCCTCCGGCAAGGGCTCTGAGACTTGCGTTCTGAACTACTGGACCTTCTGCTGTGGGATCAGAGAAAGGAATTCCGAAAATGATTATATCTGCACCGTTTTCAGCTGCTGCACGAGCAGCTTCAGCAGTTGTATCCAGATCGGGATCTCCACAGGTTATGAACGGTATGAATGCTCTTTTGTCTGTGAATGCAGTTTTAATTTTACTCATAAAGATCCTCCCCTCTGTATCTTGCAATTGCCGCACAGTCCTTGTCGCCTCTGCCGGAAATCGTGATGATTATTATCTTGTCTTTATCCATAGTCGGAGCAAGCTTGATTGCGTGAGCAACAGCGTGTGATGATTCAATTGCGGGAATGATTCCCTCTGTTCTTGAAAGATATTCAAAAGCATCAACAGCTTCATCGTCAGTAACCGGAACATACTGTGCACGTCCGAGATCGTGGAGATATGAATGCTCAGGTCCTACACCGGGATAGTCAAGTCCGGCTGAAATAGAATATACAGGAGCAATCTGACCGTATTCATCCTGACAGAAGTATGATTTCATGCCGTGGAAAATTCCTACGCTTCCTGTATTGAAGGTTGCAGCAGTTTCAAATGTGTCTATTCCCCTGCCGGCTGCTTCACATCCGATAAGCTGTACGCTTTCATCTGGAATGAAGTGATAGAAGCTTCCGATAGCATTTGAGCCGCCGCCTACACAGGCGATTACTGCATCAGGAAGACGTCCTTCCTTTTCGAGGATCTGTGCTCTTGCTTCACGGGAAATAAGAGCCTGAAAATCACGGACAATTGTGGGGAACGGATGAGGTCCGACTGCGGAACCAAGACAATAATGTGTATCTTCGATTCTTTTTGTCCACTCTCTCATAGCGACAGAAACTGCGTCTTTAAGGGTTGCTGTTCCGGTTGTTACGGGAATAACCTCAGCACCGAGAAGCTTCATTCTGTAAACGTTAAGTGCCTGACGGATAGTGTCTTCCTTGCCCATGTATACAACGCATTCCATGTCGAGAAGTGCAGCAGCTGTTGCAGATGCAACACCATGCTGACCGGCACCTGTTTCAGCAATAAGACGTTTTTTTCCCATTTTCTTAGCAAGAAGAGCCTGACCAAGAACGTTGTTTATCTTGTGTGAGCCAGTATGATTGAGATCCTCACGCTTGAGATAAATCTTCGCACCGCCAAGATCCTTAGTCATTTTTTCTGCATAGTAAAGAAGTGATGGTCTGCCGGCATATTCGTTGAGAAGCTTTGTAAGCTCCCGATTGAATTCCGGATCATTCTTGTAGTGGTTATAGGCTTCTTCAAGTTCGTTGATAGCATTCATGAGGATTTCAGGGAGATACTGACCTCCGTGAACGCCGAATCTTCCTTTTGATTCCATACAAAATCGTTCCTTTCAAAATAATATATAAATAATATTCAGATATTAAACCAGAAAACAAAAAGTCCCTGACAGAAATATCTGTCAAGGACGAATAATCATTATCCGCGGTACCACCTTGATTCACAGCAAACGCTGTGCACTTGCAGGATACTAACATATCCCCGATATTTAACGCATATCAGACGTTGCAGAATACTCCGGCTGAAACAGGAATCAAAACCTGCATCCGACCATTTCACTGCACCCTCGGCGGCCCATTTGCTGAACTGTATTTCATCCGGATCTCAGCATCCCAGACTCTCTGTGCAAGCATATTCAGCTTTATCCCCGCTTCATCGGTTTCTATTATATATTATATCACTGTTTTTTTGAAATGTCAATAGAAAAATCAGATTTTTTTCATAAGTACGACTGAATGTGCAGAAATCCCCAGCTTTTCGCCGGTAAATCCAAGTTTTTCTTCTGTCGTAGCTTTTACGCTTACCTGTGAGATATCACATCCGCAGACTGCTGCGATTCTTTCACGCATCTGAATAATATACGGAGCAAGCTTCGGAGCCTGAGCGATTATTGTAGAGTCGATATTTCCGATGACATAGCCTTTTTCACGGCACACATCACAGACTTTCTCAAAAAGCTTTGCACTGTCTGCATCCTTGAAGCTATTGTCGGTATCGGGAAAAAGATGTCCAATGTCACCAAGAGAGAGTGCTCCGAGCATTGCATCCATTATTGCATGAAGCAGCACATCGGCATCTGAATGACCGAGAAGTCCGACTGTGTGCGGTATTTCCACACCGCCAAGAATCAGCTTTCTTCCTTCAACAAGACGATGAACATCGTAACCATGACCTATTCTGAACATAATATATTCTCCTTTCAGTCATCTCTCATAGCGAGAAGTACTTCCGCCAGACGAATATCTTCGGGAGTAGTAATTTTTATATTTGTATAATCTCCGGTAGTCATTGCGATTTTTCCGCCGATTGCTTCAACAAGCTGACAGTCGTCTGTAAAATCAAGATTGTGTTCAAGAGCAAAGTCAATTCCCTCGAAGTAGAGTCTACGCTTGAATATCTGCGGAGTCTGCGTGATATAGAGCATTTTTCTCGGCGGAGTATCTATTACAAGTCCGTCGTCAACTGTCTTTATTGTATCCTTCACCGGAACGCCAAGTGAAGCTCCACCGAAAACGGAAGCGTCCCTGATAACCTTTTCTATGTGTTCCGGTCTGACAAGCGGACGTGCTCCGTCATGAACTGCGATAAGCTCTGTATCAGCGGAAATACAGCGTACACCGTTTATAACGCTTTCCTGACGGGTTGCTCCTCCGACGGTGCAGGCTGTCAGCTTTGTGATTCCAGCCGCCTGAGCTTCTTCCTTTATATGAGGAATGTCATCCTCTCTTGCAACTATTATGATTTCCTTGACTCTTTCACATTTCTGGAAAGCCTGCATAGTCACTCCTATAACAAGACGTTCTCCGAGAGGAAGAAGTATTTTATTTACACCGCCCATTCTTGTGGAATTTCCGGCACATACTATAATTACGGACGTATCCATATATATCATCTCTTTCAGTTATAATACATTTATATAATTATACTGCATTTACACATTTTTGTCAATAATTCAATTCCACCGGCAGATCACCCCATAATTCCGTTCTTGTGCGGTTATTTCTGAGTTTCTCCAGAACCTTCACATCGGGATCAGGATAAATTACGAATCCGTCCTCCTCGCCTGTTTCTTCATGAATATTATATGCAAGCTGTTCCTTGTCCAGCGAAAATTGTGCATTGATTTCTCCGGTATTTCCTCTTGGATCAAGTCGTATCCACTTCTTGTATTCATTAAGATACACACCGTTAAGTCCATGATATACCAAAATAGTCAATGCTTCAATACAAAAGGATATCTTCTGATAACAGAATCCTGCCGGAATGCCTTTAAAACGAAGAAGTGCCGCAAGAAGATGTGATTTTGCAAAACAAATACCCTGACCTGCTTTTAAGACTTCCGATGCCGTACAGGTTATAACATCTTCGTTAATGTCTGCTGAGTGGGAAATATTATCCCTCACATACTCGTATGCTGCTTTTATATATGCAGTTTCGCTGTCCGTTTTTTTGTATAGCTCTTTTGCAAGCTGTGCGATAATAACGTTTCTGTAATCAATTATATCATCTTCTTTAAGATATGCCGATATATCATCCGTGAAGGGTATTGGTTTCATAATATTTATTTCCTTTCGCAGTCGTTACAATTTGAATGGATGTGCTGTTATTGTACACCATTGAAATCTGTTTTGCTTTCAAACGGACGATTAAAGGATCCGATTTCAATCAGATTGCCTTCCGGATCAGCAATATAGCAGGTACGCTGTCCCCAAGGCTCGTCCTCAGGAAGAAGTACCGATACAGCCCCTTTTGAAATTGCATCGTGATATGCTTTGTCAACCTCATCAAAGGTATCAACATAAAGTGCAATTTCAAAATGACCGTTAAATCCCTTGATGTACTCGTACTTACGGCTTGTCATTTTTTCAAAATCTTTTCTGCCATATAGCATAAACAATGTTCCATCCTTGACAAGATAGACGTTTGCCGTACTTTCGTCCTCTCTGATTTCAAAGCCAAGTACATCTCTGTAAAATCTTATCATCGCTGGCATATCATCCACGAACAAGCCAAAACCGTCAAGCCTCATAGTATATTCCTCCTGAATTTTTATTTTCTCTGATTATACCATAATTTTTGTGGAAATGCAATATATTATAAGAAAACGGCAGCTGTTATAGAATTATTGCTGTACGAAGCAGTATTATTTTTGCAATTACGCCTCAGCTTCAGGAAGCTGAGGGATAAGGTTGAGGATATACCGCTGGATAGCGAGGGAATCCTTGTTGGTTATCCCGTCTCCGGTATTGCTTACATCTGAATTCCGGAGTCCCTGTTCAGTAATATGATTAGGCTCAGTACCGTCAAGACCGTAAAGATCAGGATTACCGAGATACTGAAGAATAAGAACAGCGTCATTCAGAAGAATCCGACCGTCACAATCCGAATCACCGTTTGGAATGAATACAGGCTCTGTTGGAGGTACCTCATCAGGAAGCTTAGTAAATCCTGCACTTGGAAGTCCATTTATTCCGAGACGAAGATACATCATGTTTTCGTAAGAAGTCTGACATCCGCTGTATGATGAGCAGTAATTCTTTGCCTGATCGGCAGAAACGGAATTATATGTGTAGTTTGCAGATGGTCGCCATGAACATACCTGAGCAGTTCCTTCTATTCCGAGACGTCTGCAATTCACTCCCTTTGAGCCGGAATCCGCAAATGCTCCGGCATGAGTGACCTCGTTCCAGTCGCAAACGACATTTCCCTTTGTAGAAGCACCGTCATAGAAGCAGTTTTCAGTAAAAAGCTTGCAGTCGCTGTGCACTGTATAAGCCATGCTGAAATTGTAAACGTAATTATTCATCGAATGAAAATAGCCGTATCTCATAAGACCGGGAGCTCTTGTAAGAGTATCCGTGAACCGGCTGCTTATAATCGACATTCTGGGGTAATTATTCTTGTTTTTGTAGGAATCCTCAGAATCATCAGGATATCCGAGAATAAGACCGTATTCATGCAGTCCGAATGAACAGTCCGAAACGGTACAGTAATCTGCGTCGTAGCAGCAGGCAAGGAACTTATCCCAGTCAGGAACAGATTCTCCAAGCGTATTATAACCAGAATGTCCCGTAAAAGTAACATGATCAACCCAGAGATTCTGACCGGAGCCGAAGTATACGACAATAGAATCGTTTCCGTTTGATTTTGCGTCATGCTGCATATCGAAGTTTTTGATAATGATGTTGTTGCCTGTACCCTTGTTTGAGGATGTACAGAACTGCACATTATAGAGCGTGTGGTTGCCGTAGCTGCCGATAATTGTCTTGTTGCTGCGGACATAAATTCGTCCGTCAGGGCAGTAGAGATGATTCTGGGAATCCTGTTTAAGGCTTGTAACACTTATATTTTTATTTACAATAATTGTGTACGGAGCGTCAGATTCAGCGTATTTCTTAAGTTCATCGAAGGTTGATGCTTCAACAAGCTCGCCGAATAATCCTCCGATATCTCCAGCCTTGATACTTCCTGTGTTGTCATCCTTACAATAACCGGCGAATCCCTGTAATCCATCAGAATTAAGGAGCCATAGCTGATTATCCGCACCTGTGTAGGCTGAGAGGACAATATCATTGCTTTCACGAGTGAGAGCAAGTGAGGTATCGCAGTAGTTGACAATCTTGTAGTAAAGATCGTTGCCGAGACGGTCTTTTTTTACAGGGATAACGTACCAATGCTGTGATTTTGCAGATTCGCTTCCGTATACGACAACAGAGTTTCCGGCTGATACGTTATACCCCTTCGGAGTAAGGAGACGTCCGGATTGAGCATTTACCATTTTGAAGAATGTACCGTATGAATCCTGAGCAACCCTGTCAAAACGCCATGAAGGTGAGAGTTCGTTTCCAAGAGACTTCATTGAGAGGGAAGAATTGTCAGCTGTACCATTTTCAGCAAGAACTCTTGAATTATCTTTTGATGCAAGATTTATGAGCTGCATGGGATAGTCAGCAGAAACTGCAAGAGCATTCAGAGGTTCAGTCACCGGAGCCTTACAGAATAAAGCTCCGCATACTGATGAAATAACTATAATAAATGATGTAAAGAGTGCATGGATTTTCATTTTCATTGAATTTCCTCCTGATTTTTCGTTATTATGATTATACAGAAAAAAAGGTATATCCGTCAATGGAATAAAATATCATTTTAAATGATTATTGTGAACAGAAGATTAAAGATGTGTACAATAATCTGCTTTTATATATAATTTCACAATATTATACTTCACAGTATAAGTTATAGTTCCGGTGATAAGAATAAAATTATAAGAGAAAATCAGATGACAGTTCCGGATATGGAGAAATATGAAAAGAAATACAAGAAAAAAAATAACATCATGGGTACAGTTTTTTACAAATCCACGACTTATACTGTGTATAGTGATAGCATGGATAATTACAAACGGATGGTCTTATGTAGCGTTCGGAATAGGTAATTTTTACGATATAGAATGGCTTACAGCAGTATCAGGAGCATATATTGCATTTTTGTGGCTTCCGGTTTCTCCGGAGAAAATAATAACAATTGCCATTGCGATTTATCTGCTCAGAAAGCTTTTTCCAAAAGATAAAAAGACGCTTTTAATACTGAAAAGATTCAGAAAGAAGGCTTGCAGCATTTTCAGCAGATTGAATACGAAGAATAAATGACAGATACATGAAAAAGGACATCCGAATATCAGCGGATGTCCTTTAAGCTTATTTGTTTTTGAGGTAGTGTGAAAGTTTTTTCTTTCGTTTCTGGGTATACATGATATTATCAGCAGCAGTAACGAATCTAAAAATATCCTCGCCTTCTTCCGGAACAGCTATAACATACCCCGTACTTGCACTCAGAACAAAGGGATTTTTTTGTGAATTATTTATTTCCCTGATATTCTTCTGGATAGTTTTAGTCAGCTTTTTAGCATCTGAATCGGAATAATCCGCAGCAAAAACGATAAATTCATCGCCGCCGAAACGGCAATAAATTTCGCCTGATACACACGATTTCATGAGAACATCCGCAATATCGCAGATAGCTGTATCACCAACACTATGACCATAAGTATCATTTATTTTTTTAAGACCATCAAGGTCTATGAACATAATCATGATGTTCTTCTGGCTGCGGACGCAGTCTGTATAGAGTGCAGATGTTGCCGACACGAAGCCGTTACGATTGTATATACCTGAGAAGGTGTCCTGAGTATAAAGCTTTCCGAGACGGTCAACGGCATATTCAAGAACAGTAAGCTTTCTGATATTTTCGAGAGAATTACTGAGCGTTATGCAAAGTGTTTCAAACATGGAGTTATGGAGTGATATTCTGGAGTTGCTTATAACCATATATCCGAGACATCTTTCGCCGAAATGAAGGGGAATAATGTAGTAAAGACGTCCTTTTCCGGTGGAAAGCTGTTCACCGACCACAGGTATAATATCTTTTCTGGATATATTTTCCGCATCATAGAATGTTCCGGCTTTATAGGCAATCGGCACAATGAGCTGATCGGTATACACCTTCGGAATTCTGGCGGATTCATCTTTATCACTCATGCCTGAGCCGCCCGAAGAATGAGAATTCCAGTTGTCGCACAGGCAGAAGTAGAATTCTTCGATACCAAGCTCTGAGACAAATCCCTTGAGCTTATCGACATATTCATCAAAATCATTGCAGCCGAGCAGTGCAGAGGACAGCCTGTTCAGAGTAGAAACGAAATCAAGAGCTTTTTCAAATTTTCTATAATTGCGGTAATTAAGCACTCTGACATCGCCGATAGATATCTTTTCTTTTTGTGAGCATCCACAGCTTTCAGTAAAGCGTGCGGACATACTAAGAACTGTACTTCTTTCCTGAGGATGGTTTGTGAAGTGGTTATGAAGAATACGGCAGGCAAGACGTCCAGAAAGTTCAAGAGGACGGTCAACAGAAGTAAGTTCAATCTGATAGTTGCTTGTATTGTAGGTATTGTCGAATCCGGTAACAGCTATATCACCCGGAACAGAATATCCTTCTGAGATAAGCATGCTTATTGCTGAGGAAGCCATAACATCATTAGCGCAGATTATAGCTTCCGGCATAGGCTTATTATGGGAAAGAAATTCGAGAACTGCCGCCTTGCCTGAATGAGACCTGAAATCGCCGTAATAGATTCTGTCCTCGTCAATAGTAATCTCGTTTTCCTCAAGAACATCAAGGAAAGCACGGAGACGATCTGCACTTTCCGGATTATTTACGGGACCAGAGATATAGCCAAAACGAGAGAATCCATGTACTCTGATAAGGTGTTCGGCAATTTTTCTCATAGCAGTTTTGTTGTCAATTCCGATATGATAAAATCCCTCGACATCATTATCAACCATTACGGTAGGAATACCAGCATCTCTGATGCGTGACAGAATATCAGTTATCACAGGCTGATGGGTAATAGTATTTGTGAGAAGAATCGCACCATCGAAATTGCTGAAATCAGGCAGACTGAAAATGTTCAGTTCACCGAAATCATGTTTCGGGTTAATCATAGCTCCGCTGAAAGACACAAAAGCGGAGACCTCAAAGGAGAATTCGTTTACAGATGCGGCAATACCGTCAAGGATGGCACTTTGATAGCTCTGATTAATTTCTTCAATAATGAGAGCAATTTTATAGCTTTTCATTAAGTTATTCATTCCTTTACGGTATAGTTTGAGAAGCATAATAATGCTTCTTCACAATGTGCGTATAACAATACTGCACATTGTGAACAGACCTTTTCCGATAAATCGGAATATTCCGCAGCAGGTCTGCATGGTGGCTTTGTTACTTATAGATATTATACAATATTTCTATAAAAAAATCAAGAGTTTTTTATATATAATTATTAAATTTCTGTAAATTCAAAGATAATGCAGTTTTTTCACTTCAATTTCCAAAGACAGTAGATGAAAAAAATATGCAAAAATGCAGGAATTTGTATCAGAATGACGAAAATTCGCCGGCATATTGACAAATCACGAAAAAATGGTATAATTAAATATAGATGTTATGTGCAAATAACAAGCTTTGAGACTCTGCGTTTCTGATGCAGATAGTTCCCGAATATTGTCCGTATAATCCGGACAAAATACCGGAGGTATTTATATGAATATCTGGCATAAGATTAATCCGAAGCGTATCAGCCCGAATCAATTTATTGCGGTAATTGAAATCGGAAAAGGAAGCAAAATCAAATATGAACTCGATAAGGATACCGGTTTCATAAAAATGGACAGAATCCTTCATACGTCCACTCATTATCCGGCAAATTACGGATTTATTCCGCGTACCTATTCCGATGATAACGATCCGCTTGATGTTCTCGTACTATGCTCGGAAAAGCTTATGCCCCTTACTCTTGTAAAATGCTATCCTATCGGCGTTATCAGAATGCTCGATAACGGCAAAAGGGATGACAAGATCATCGCTATCCCGTTTGATGATCCGAATTACAATATGTATACGGATATTTCCGAACTTCCTGACCATATTTTTGCTGAAATGACGCATTTCTTCACAGTCTACAAGGAGCTTGAGCACAAGACAACAGCAGTAAATGAGATTGATCATGCTGACGTGGCAAAGCAGATCATCGCACAGGATATTGAATCCTACATTCAGAATTTCTGTAAGTAAACGAAAGGAGTATCGCACAGTAAAACAATGTGCGAAAATGATTTTATGACAGCTTCAAGTGAAATTTTATTCGGACGTGAATCAACAGTTGCACCAATCGGCATTATCGCTATGAACAGCGTAACAGAGCTCGGCGGCATGATTAACAATTATCTCGTTGAATGGGCTAACAATGGCGGTCAGAATGTTGAATCCTTCCTCATCGAAAGCGAGTGTCCACGTTTTTCTTCCGGTGATGGAAAAGGTCTTATCAAGTCAACAGTAAGAGGACTTGACCTTTTTATCATAATCGACGTCGGCAATTATAACATAAAATATGATTACTTCGGCATGAAGAACTCCATGTCTCCTGACGACCATTTTCAGGATTTAAAGAGAATAATTCAGGCGGCAAGCGGTAAGGCTCACAGAATCAATGTTATCATGCCCATTCTTTACGGCGGCAGACAGCACAGAAGAAGCTACCGTGAATCTCTTGACTGTGCATTTGCACTTCAGGAGCTTGAAGCTATGGGTGTATCAAATATCGTTACTTTTGACGCTCACGATCCCAGAGTGCAGAACGCTGTTCCGCTTATGGGCTTTGACAATGTAATGCCTACCTATCAGGTACTTAAGGCGATGCTCCACGATATAAAGGATATCAACTACTCAAAGGACAAGTTCATGGTTGTAAGCCCTGACGAAGGTGCTCTCAACAGAAATATGTATTACGCTTCTGTTCTTGGCGTTGAAATGGGTATGTTCTACAAGAGACGTGATTATTCAACTATCGTCAACGGCAGAAATCCTATCGTTGCTCATGAATATCTTGGAAATTCCGTTGAAGGCAAGGATATTTTCGTTTCTGACGATATCATTTCCTCCGGTGAATCTATGCTCGACCTTGCTTATGAACTCAAGAAAAAGAAGGCTGGAAGAATCTTCGCTTATGCAACTTATGCCATCTTCACAAACGGTCTTGAAAAATTCGATAAGGCATACAAGGATGGTATCATCGACGGTGTATTCGGTACAAACCTTACTTACAGAACTCCAGAGCTTCTCAGCAGAGAATGGTTCCATGATGTTGACGTTTCCAAGTATATCGCATACTTCATCGAAGCTATCAACCACGATGTTTCTATCAGCAAGATTATTGATCCTCACGAGAAGATTGAAAATCTCCTTAAAAGCTACGGTATGAAGTAAAAATCATCAAAGGCTCACTGTTTCAAGTGAGCCTTTTTCTTAATATTTCCGAAATGCTCAAAAAACAAAAGGGACTGAAACCAGTCCCTTTTTGATTTATTCAGTTCTTAATGCTTCAACCGGATCCTTTTTAGCGGCAACACTTGCGGGGATAAGTCCTGAAATAAGTGTAAGAACAACACTGATTACAACAAGTATGACTGCTCCGGCAACAGGTACGTGTGCTCTGAGTGTGTCAAGGTCTGTTACTGCATGAATAATCATGTTAATCGGAATTGTAAGCAATACAGATATCAGAATACCCATAAGTCCGGCTGTAAGACCTACAAGCATTGTTTCTGCATTGAATACTGTCTTAACATCGTGCTTTGATGCACCAATAGCTCTGAGAATACCAATTTCACGGGTACGTTCAAGAACAGAGATGTAGGTAATAATTCCAATCATGATTGAAGAAACAACAAGTGAAATTCCTACGAATGCGATAAGGAGATAGGAGATACCACTGATAATTCCGGTAATAGATGACATAAGGAGAGCAACAATATCAGTATAATTAATTTTGTCTTCTTCCGGATTCTCCTCGTTGTATTTTTCGATTTCGTCAGCAATTTCCTCTTTATCTTCAAAGGATTTAGCATAGATTCTGATAACAGAAGGATTGTTTACATCTGCATATCCGAGAATATAGAGGTTATCCTCATAGGTAAAGGATGAAGTCTGCTGTGATGTAAAGTCGTTATAAAGCTTTAAATAAGCTTCATCGTCAAACTGAGCCTTTTCATATGCTGCCATAATTTCCTTGTCAGACAATGCTGCCAATTTCTTGCTTTTTTCAAGCTGTCCATAGAACGGAACGAACTTTTCAAGAATAATCGGTAATGCTCCGGCAAATTCCTCATCGCTGAGAGGAGCAAGCATATCAATAGTTGAAGCAACCTCACCGGTTTCATCCATTGCGGCAAATTCTGAAAGCGAATCCATGAATTTCTGGCGATTTGCAGGATCACTGTACTGCTTTGTTATTTCAGCAATTTCCTCATTTGTCGGAACAGAAAGAAGATATTTTGCGGCATCAAGCTTTGACTTTTCATCTACATTCTTGAGAGCTTCCTTTGCCATAAGAATTTTAGTGGCATTGTCGGGTTCTTCATAATCACTGCTTTTGAATTTCTTTCCAGTAAGGAGGTCGATTTCCTTATTTGCTACCTGAGCCTTTACAAGCTCGCTTGAATTTGTCTTTTCAATTACATAATCCGTAAGACCTTTTGTGTAGCCGATATATCCGTTTATCATGGTAGCTGTTGCGTCTGGATTCGGCTTGATAAAGCCGACTACCTTAAGCTCAGTACCCTTTGAAGGATCATCAAAGAGAGTGCTGAGACCAACCTCGCTCTTTGTAAGGTCGTTATATGAATTCTCGTCATTCTTCTTCTGATAGTATTCACATGGAAGAATCATCTTGAATTCCTGATTCATGATCTCATCAAATGACCATGAAGTCTCACCGTAATTTGAAATTTCTTTTCCCTGCATAGCAGCAAGGATAATATTCTTCATATATTCTGCCGGCTTAAGACCGAGAGCATATGACACTACATCAGGGATCTGATTGTTCTGATTAAGAACAACAACAACTTCATCGTATTTTTCGGGCCAGCGACCGGAAACGATATCATACTGTTCGTTAAGGAGCGGATTGATATATCCGCCGTCATCGGCAGGAAGAAGTTCTTCCCATATAGGAATAGTCATCATCATGCTGCTTGAGTTGCTTGCACCCATCATGGACATCTGCTGTTCCTGAGTTTCCTGAGTTCCCATCTGTGTATTAAACATAGAATTAAGATCAGATTTTACAATTTTTCCATTTTCATCTTTTGTGAAAACAGGCATCTGGATGTCATATCCGTAAGCAATAGCATTTGAACGTTCCTTGATATAATCACTGTCATCAAGGAATGACTTAAACTTTTCCATATTATTAAGCTGACGGGCAGTAGTATTCATAGCATTGAACATTTCATAAATGTCAGTATTTGCGTAAACAGTTTCGGGATCATCCTCGCCGTCTTTGGCTTCGGGTTCTTCCATCATGATTTTCATCATCTCGTCAGTATCAGCTGTTTCTTTGAAAATCTGAATCGGGTATGAGGAGAGTGTTTCTTCCTGCACCTGTCCGATATAATCATTGATACCAGTAGAAAGCGAGAGAATAAGAGCGATACCGATAATTCCTATTGAGCCGGCAAATGCAGTAAGAATAGTACGTCCTTTTTTTGTCATAAGGTTATTCAGAGAAAGCGAAACAGCTGTAAAGAAGGACATGGAAACACGCTGTTTCCTGCCTTCTTCGGGAGCCTTAACTTCCTCCGGCTCAAAGGGATCGCTGTCGTCAGTAATCTGACCGTCCTTGATTTTTACAATTCTTGTAGCGTATTGTTCAGCAAGCTCAGGATTGTGTGTAACCATGATAACAAGCTTATCCTTGGCTATTTCCTTTAGAAGCTCCATTACCTGAATACTTGTTTCACTGTCAAGAGCACCGGTAGGTTCATCGGCAAGAAGGATATCCGGATTATTTATAAGAGCGCGGGCAATAGCTACACGCTGCATCTGACCGCCGGACATCTGATTCGGCTTTTTATTAAGCTGATCGCCGAGACCGACCTTCTGGAGAGCTTCCTTCGCACGCTTTCTGCGTTCCGATTTGGAAATTCCCGAAATAGTAAGAGCGAGTTCAACATTAGAGAGAACGGTCTGATGAGGGATAAGATTATAGCTCTGGAAGATGAAACCGATCGAATGATTTCTGTATGCGTCCCAATCCCTGTCCTTATACTTTTTTGTGGATATACCGTTGATTATCAAGTCACCGGAGGAGTAATGGTCAAGACCGCCGATAATATTGAGCATCGTAGTTTTTCCGCATCCGGAGTGACCAAGTATTGCAACAAATTCATTCTGACGGAAATTAAGATTGACTCCGTTCAGAGCAGTGACTTTATTATCGCCGTCACCGTACTCTTTTACAATGTCTTTTAACTGAAGCATTAAATTAATCCTTTCAATTCATAATTTTCTTAATCAATTTAAGAATACATGATACATTATAGCACTTTGACGAATTATTGTCAATGGATTTGTAATTTTTTCACAATGCTTTCACATAAAAAAACAAGGCAGAAAAGTATCTGTAATTTATACATTTCTGCCTATAATCTTATTCGATGTTCAGAGCATATTCCATAAGCTCGTTTGCAAGATCAGTTATATAATCTTCATCAAGAACGTTTTCTATACCCGCCTCAGCAACAGCAGACCGGAATGCGTAGCTTCTGTCGTTATAAGAAATCCTTGCTATTTTTTCATATTTTTCAAGTGCTTTGTCATAATCGTCAAAGCAGTCGAGCAAGATATCAAATGCACCAAGTGCCGAAACGGCATAGCTGATGTAATATCCGGGAGATTCAAACATATGATTTACCATGTAAAGCTCTATTCCCGGCATAGAATCTTCTGCGATTTCCTCCCATAGCTCCACGACATCTTCAGGGGAATATCTGTCAATATTTTTCAGCAGTGTATATTCAAACTCCCCTACCCCGAAGCCGGTTATTACAGCATATACAAGGTCATAGCATTTTGCGGCAAGCATAGCGTCAGCCTGATCTCCGTAGATATCATCATAGAATTGTGTGAAGATACATTCAAAGCCCTGCGACTGTATTTCTGCAATATCAAGATTTGAAGCTGCAAGGTACGTCGGAACCTTATCATAACCCATTGCGTAGTAGTGACCGAATTCATGAACAGGAGTCAGCAGACTGTAATAATCCTGATTATCAGTAATATAGATAACGCCCTTTTGACTGACAGGCAGATACGTCGTAAACGAGCCGTTATAACTATCGTCACCGTCAGTAATGGAATATTCCTCGTCATCAAGGAGCTTGTCAGCGGCTTCTGAGATTTCCGGAGAAAGCTTCGGTGCATATTCAGCAATTGTTTCAAAAGGATTATCGAATTCAACCGGATCATCAAGGATATCCATGCCATTATCCATAGAGAGTACGGCATTCAGAAGTTCATCGGAAACGGGAATCATTTCTGTCCTGACAACATCTGTCAGAGCCATTATTTCTTCCGGAGTGTAGTCACGGCAATACTGCTTATAAAAGTATTCAATATCGTAGTCTCTGAATATTTCAAGGAGTATTTCAGCACATTTCAGATTTTTCTCATCCTCATCCATATCGTCGTCATAGGCGATATCCTGATATCTGTCAATCCGGTTGTCTGTAACCCAGCTTTCAACACGGGCATATCCCTCAACTCTTTCAATTGTCAGTGCAGGATCTGAGAATGTTTCCAGAGCTTCTTCATCTATGATAAGATCTGAAAAAATATCCTTGTAATTATCATTATTATATCCTCGGCAGAATGCAAGAGTAATAAGCTCGCCGGCAATGCAGATATCCTCGTAAGCGTCGTCTGCCTGATCTTCAAGAGCTTCATTTTCAATATCAAGATAGTAGGGAATCATCAGTTCCGTATATTTCTCGTAAACTTCATCAAAATCCGCAAGCAGAGCGTCAATATCATCCTGAATATCATCTTCATCAGATTCTGTTTTAAGATCGTCAAGGAGAGTTCTGACATCTTTTCGGACTTTATCAAGGCTGTCAGAATCCTTTATCGGATTAAAATCTTCCTGATATCTGCCGGATATATCGTCATCCGTATCATTATCATCATCGTCTTTATCTCTTTCATCATCGCTGTCAGATTTTTTGCTGTCAGCTTCTTCGGAGCTGCTGCCTTTCCCCCTGAGAGTGCAGGAAGAAGCTGAACAAGTAAGTATAACAGCTGTAAGAAAAGCAAGTATTTTTCTGATTTTCATGTTATCCCCTTTCATTCAGGTTATTTCAGAAGTCTGGAAACAGCTCGTGTAATTTCTGCCGGAGAATACACAATTATGTCTGCCGATGATAATTCTTCATCATTACCGTAGCCATAGGAACATCCGACAGATTTAAGGTTATTTTTTACAGCTGTTTCGATATCATGGAAACGGTCGCCTATTACGATAAAATCCCCATTATGATTGCCGGAAATCCTTCTGAATATTTCATATTTTGGTATAAATCCGAATTCCTCGCAGCAGTAGAAGGCGTTAAAGAATCTGTCAAGAGCAAAAATTCTGCGATGACGTTCAAGATAGCTGATACGGCAGTTGCTCAGGAAAATAAGAGTATGCCCCTGATTTCTCAGCTCAGAAAGCATTTCCTCCGCACCGTCAAAAAGAGAGCCTTCACCGTTTTCAATTCTTTCAGCCATATCCTTTCCGAGTCTTTTTCTCGCAGACTGACGGATTTCCGGAGCAAGATGCGGCATAAAATTCTCCCACATATCATTTGAATTAAAGCCAAGCCAATAGCTTATTTCCCTGTCGGTATATTCTCTCGGCTCGGCAAATCCGTTTTCAGAAAGCCATTCAACCGTACTGCGGAATGCCGGACCATACGTTTTCATCGAATTATGGATAGTGCCGTCGTAATCAAAAATCAAATTCATATTTCTGTATATTCCTGCAAAGATTAATCATTTCGATTGCACCCTGAGCACACTCAGAGCCTTTGTTTCCAGCCTTAGAGCCTGCTCTTTCGATAGCCTGTTCGATATTTTCAGTTGTGATAATTCCGAACATCACGGGGATTCCTGCTTCAAGAGAAACCTGTGCAACGCCCTTTGCAGCCTCATTGCACACAAGATCATAGTGTGAAGTGCTTCCTCTGATAATAGCACCGAGACAGATTACAGCATCGTAATTTCCTGTCTGAGCCATTTTCTTTGCGATAAGCGGAATTTCAAATGCTCCGGGAACCCACGCAACATTGATATTATCATTGCTGATTCCGTGACGGACAAGCGTATCTACTGCACCGCCGAGAAGCTTGCTTGTGATGAATTCGTTGAATCGTGCAACTACGATTCCTATTTTTGCGTCGTTGTTAATAAAATTTCCTTCTAAAATTTTCATAATAAATACTCCTTTATAATATGTATTTTGTTTTAAAATATTAATCATGATGTGCATAATCATCTTTTATGTACGGTTCATAATTTTCTTCAAGGATTTTTATAAGCTCGTCATTTTTGATTCCGCCAAAATATGTTCGGGGCTTCTTCTGTCCTCGTGAATATATCTCAAGACATTCAGTCTGATGTCTTCCTTTGAACGTAAAACGATAGCTGAAATTTTCTTTTGGCTCAAGTCCTTTATTTGTCAGAGAATCACCAACTATTCCATCCGGAGTGATACAGCAGAAGCCCTCCGTAAATAATAATAGTGGGAATAATTCTAATATTATATCTAATAGTTCCTTTATGTCAAAACCAAAAATTTTGAAAAGAAAAACGATAAATACTATATATAGTATAGTTACTGCTGCAATCAGAACAGCATGTTTTTTGTTAATAACTGATATTACAGCCTTTTCTTCTGCTTTCCTGATATACATTATTTTACGGAGCAAAACGACAGCCATCAGTAAATAGAGTACAATTAAAATAAAATGAACAGGCTTCATGGATAAACCCTCCGATTATCAATAATCGAGAATATGTCCCATTTTGTCACGCTTTGTTTTCAGATAGAAAAGGTCATGAGCCGTAGCATCCACCTGAATCGGCACACGTTCCTTGATATCAATGCCGAATCCGTTAAGACCATAAATCTTTTCCGGATTATTCGTAAGCAGCCGGAGCGTTTTGCAGCCAAGATCACGAAGAATCTGTGCACCGATATAGTATTCCCTCATGTCGCCGGGAAATCCCAGTGCAATATTAGCTTCAAGCGTATCCATACCGCCGTCCTGAAGCTCGTATGCACGAAGCTTGTTTATCAGTCCGATTCCTCTGCCTTCCTGACGCATATACAGAAGTATTCCCCTGCCCTCCTTTTCGATACTGTTCATAGCAGCCGCAAACTGCTGACCGCAGTCGCATTTGAGAGAGCCGAAAGCGTCGCCTGTAAGGCACTCAGAATGTACACGGCAGAGGATATCCTCACCATTTCCGATATCGCCCTTGACAAGTGCAACATGATGCTCGCCGTTAAGCTTATTGACATAACCGATAGCACGGAATTCCCCGTATTTCGTGGGAAGTCTTGTATCAGCGACCTTTTCCACGAGTACCTCATGACACTTGCGGTATTCTTTCAATGCCTGTATAGTGATGAATTTCATTCCCCACTCAGCGGCTTTTTTCTGAAGCTCAGCCGCACGCATCATAGTACCGTCATCACGCATGATTTCGCAGCAAAGTCCACATTCTTCAAGTCCTGCAAGACGCATGAGATCAACAGTAGCTTCTGTATGTCCCTCACGTTCCAGAACGCCATTTTTCTTGGCAGTCAGCGGAAACATATGTCCGGGACGTCGGAAATCCTCTGGCTTTGCATCGGGAGAAACTGTCATTCTTGCGGTAAATCCACGTTCTTCTGCGGAAATTCCCGTTGTAGTCTCAACATGATCTATGGATACAGTGAAGGCTGTACAGTGATTGTCGGTATTGGTTTCAACCATCTGCGGAAGATTAAGATGCTGACTTAGCTCAATACTCATCGGCATACAGATAAGACCTTTCGCATAAGCCGCCATGAAGTTGACGTTTTCAGTTGAAGCGAACTGTGCCGCACATATCATATCGCCTTCATTTTCCCTGTCCTCATCGTCCGTGACAAGAATTATCTCGCCATTCCGGAGAGCTTCGAGTGCTTCTTCAATTGTGTTGTAATGAAACATAAATTTCCTCCTTTAAAAACCGTTTTCTGCAAGAAAATCCATAGTAATGCGGCTTTTCTGAGATTTATCTGTACCATATCCCATAAGCTTTTCCACATATTTTCCTATAATATCATTTTCGATATTGACGGTATCGCCGGATTTTTTAAATCCGAGAACAGTCTGTGCAGCAGTATGCGGAATGACCGATATCTTAAAATCCGAATCCGAAACATCAGCGACAGTCAGACTTATACCGTCAATGGCAACAGAGCCTTTTTCAACGATATACCGTAATATTTCCGGTGATGATGTTATCGTATACCATACTGCGATTCCGTCTTTTTTTATATCGGTGATAGTTCCTGTTCCGTCGATATGACCTGATACTATGTGACCGCCGAAGCGTCCGTTTGCGGACATCGCCCGTTCAAGATTAACGAAGCTTCCCTGTCTGAGAGTGCCGAGTGACGAACGGCTGAGAGTTTCATTCATAACATCCGCACGGAACGAATCAGCGGTGATATCGGTTACTGTAAGACATACGCCGTTTACTGCTATGCTGTCGCCTGTATGAGCGTCCGAAAGAACGGCTTCTGCCTTTATTTCAACGAAAGATGAGACTGCTCCGTGCTGTACAGACTTTACAACGCCCATTTCTTCAACAATTCCCGTGAACATTTTTCAACCTGCTTTCTATAAGAATATCCTCGCCTATCCGGATGACCTTACTGTTTTCGAGCATAAATGCACCGTCCGGATGCGGGATTCCGGTTCCGGCAACAGGTGAGGCAGCATTTCCCCCTCCGAATATTTTCGGAGAAATATAGGTCAGGACATCAGTTACTATCCCCGAACTGAGAGCAGACCAGTTCATTTCAGCACCGCCTTCAAGGAGTATGCTGTCTATCTTTTCTTTTCCGAGAGCAGACATAAGCTCCCTGAGATTTACTTTTCCGTTCTCCGGAGCTGTCTTTATAATACGACAGCCGCATTTTTCGTATTGACTTATACGCTTTTTATCGGAAGATACAGTTGCTATTATTGTCGGAATGCTCTCCGCAGTACGGACAATATTGCTTTCAAGAGGAGTCCTCAGTGAAGAATCACATATAATCCGGAGAGGATTTCGGCTGTTTTCAAGACGGCAGGTAAGCATCGGATTGTCAGCAAGAACAGTTCCCACACCGACCATAATTGCAGAATGACGAAGCCGCTGTTTCTGTACATCATGACGAGCTTCTTCACCTGTAATCCATTTTGAATCACCTGTATAACAGGCAATTTTTCCGTCAATGGTCATAGCGTATTTCATAGTGACATAAGGCAGACCGGTAGTTATATAGTGAAAGAAGATACTGTTAAGAGCGTCACATTCTTCTTTCAGGATACCTTCTGAAACTTCAATTCCATGCTCACGGAGAATTTTCGCTCCCTTACCGGCAACAAGCGGATTCGGGTCAGACGAACCGATAAAAACACGTTTTATGCCATGTTCGATTATAGCTTCTGTGCAGGGAGGAGTTTTACCGTAGTGACAGCACGGCTCCAGCGTGACGTACATATCTGCACCGGAGCAGTCGATATTACGGGAATCGCAGTCTGCAAAGGCGTTTCTTTCAGCATGAAGCTCTCCGTATTTTCTGTGCCAGCCGGAGCCGATAATAATACCGTTCCTGACAATCACAGCACCTACCAAAGGATTGGGAGAAACGAAGCCCATACCTTTTTCAGCGAGGGACAGTGCTATTTTCATAAAGTCGTTATGATTCATAAGACCTCCAAACAAAAAGCCTCCGTCAATATCCGGAGGCAGTAAGTCCTGTATAATCACAGTAAATATCTGTCTTCTTTCATCCGGACTATAAGCCTGAAAACAGGCGTAACCGTCGGCTCCGGAATCACACCGGATCAACCTCAATAAGGCTCGCAGGCTATACTGCCGGTAGGGAATTTCACCCTGCCCTGAAGATATACACAATTATACCATACTGACAATTATTTGTCAAGCCATAGAGAGCAGCTTTTCCGCAATATACCCAGATGAATTGCTGCAAGATGTATCTTTATTACTAAATAAGGTAATAGCAGATGTGAAATTTTATATTTTATGACAATATTTTATAATTTTACTAAAAAATACTTGTTTGTGACGGGGTTATCTGATATAATAATAGTGCATGATTCCGGACAATATCAAACTATTTAACTAATCCGGATTATGTATACCTGATCAGAAAGAAGATGATGCAGCCCCGCTTGACATTCACACATTCAGAAACCCAATAATTATTTACAGGAGGAAAAGAATGAAAAAAATCGCAAGTCTGATTCTGACACTTTCGTTAGTGTTCGGTGTGCTTCTTGCACTTCCCCTCAACGTCAGTGCAGCAAGCTCAGCAACTCAGGATGGTCTGGAAGTAATCATCACAACCGATAAAACAGAATATACTTCTGATGAGGATATTTCAGTATCGGTAAGCATCAAAAACAACAATCCTTATAGAGTGGAAAATGTTTCTATTGAAACTCTGCTCCCCGAAGGACTGGTTCTGAAATCCGGAAATCTTACAGAAACCAATATTGATGTTGACGCAGGTGCTTCTTACTTTGCTTATGTTATTGCAAAAGCGTCTGACGGTCTGACGGATAACGAAGAAACCAATCCTGTCACTACAACATTATCTGAGACTGCAACAACTCAGGAAGAAACAACAACAACAGCTCAGACTACATCCAAGCCGAAGAACTCAGCTAAGCCAGCCGGCACCACTAAGAAATCAAATGCTCCTGATACAGGTGACAATTCCAACGTTACTCTGTGGCTTGCCATACTTGCTGTTTCCGGCTGTGTATTTGTAGTACTTGCATTCAGAAACCGCAAGTATGCTTCTAAGATGCTCAGTATGTTCTTGTGTCTGACAATGCTGTCAACTATGCTTCCTTCTGATACATTAGCTGACGAAGGCGATACAGCATCTGTTACAGTTGATACAGCCATTACTGTGGACGGTAAGGAATACACCATTATATCAACTGTTTCTGTCGGTAAGAAAATTGATAACAGCGAATCTGAAACTCCTCAGGTACTTTCAGATGAAATAAAGGACGCTCTCGGATTATCAAAAGATACTGATGATACTGACGGCGATGGTCTGACAGACTATGAAGAGCTTGTAGTTGTTGGCACAGATCCCACTAAAGCTGATACAAACAGCAATGGAATCAATGACGCCGATGATGACTCAGATGCTGACGGACTCACCAATATAGAAGAAGTTCGTTTAGGAACAATTCCTGTCGGAGCAGATTCTGATTTTGACGGTCTGAATGATATGGATGAGGTCAACACACATAAGACCAATCCGACAAAGCGTGATACCGATGGTGACGGTCTGAATGATAAGGAAGAAATCACTCTCGGATTAGACCCCCTCAATACAAAATCTGACGGCAGCACTTACGATTCCGACAGAACATTTGAGCAGACTGCTTCTAATGAGGCTGTCATGGATCTTGAACTCCGTAACAGCGACAACTGGCTTACTCCTTCAATTAAAGGAACTGTTGCCGGTGATATAAACAGCAATATTCTCCTTGAGAAATCAACCACCAGCTCATTCAAGGATAACCGTGCTGTTCTCAGCGATATTATTGAATTGTCAACAAAATATGACAGCACTCCCCTGACACTTTCATTTGCATATGAGGAAGCCTATACAGGTTCGATTAAAAGCCTGACTATCGCTTCATTCAGCGAAGAAGGTCTTAAAATTGTTGATACTGATATAAACGAAACTGAACAGACTCTTTCAGGTGAAATCACCGGAAACGGAACTTATTTCGTAATTGATCTGGATGAATTCATGAAGGGTCTCGGAATTGACGTTCTGGGCAATATCAATGCAGAAGCTCCTACACTTACAGAAGCAGATACATTAACAGCCTTAGATGCTTCGACAAGAAAAAGCAGCTGCGATTTTCTCTGCGATAACGATGGAAATATCATTGAGGAAATAACAGATGACTCATCCGAAGATGATATGCTCACATCATTTATTCCGCTTTCTGATATTAACAGATTTGCTTCAAGCACAGGTGCTACCGGAAAAGCTGAAGTAGTCTTTGTTATTGACACTACCGGTTCCATGAGCAGTGCTATTGCTGGTGTAAAGAATAATGTAAAAATCTTCTCCGAAAAGCTTGTAAACGATTATAATGTAGACGCAAACTTCGCTCTTATTGAATTCCGTGATATAAGAGTGGATGGTCTTAACAGTACTAAAATCCACAAAAACAACACTTCTAACTGGTTCACAAATGTAAACACTTTCAAGAATAAAGTAGATTCACTTTCCGTAGGCGGCGGCGGCGATACTCCTGAAACTCCGATTGACGGATTAGAAATGGCACGCAGATTGAACTGGAATGATGACGCAACCAAATTTATCATTCTTGTAACAGACGCATCTTATAAGAACGACAACCAGTACGGTATCTCCGACATGAATGAAATGATACAGCAGCTCCAGAATGATGGTATTATCGTATCAGCTATATCTTCTTACAAGAGTTATTATAATAATCTGGTTACATCTACTGACGGTTTATATGGTTACATTTACGGAAGCTTCAGTAGTCTTTTATTACAGCTTGCTGAAAAAGTCGGTGAGGTAACAAACGCAGACGGAGAATGGGTTTTACTTAGTGATTATCAGGTGGTTAAGCTGAGCGATACCCTCGAAAATGCAGCTACCAACGATACAGACGAAGATGGTCTGACAGACGAAAGAGAACTCGGTACAAGTAGGGTTGAAGATTTAACCTATTTAATAAAGTCTTTATTAAAAAGTCACAACGTACCCGAAGAATACTATTCAGGTAAAACACAAATAACAGTCTGGGATTATATCTCCAACCCCGTTCGACCTGATACAGATTACGACGGAGAAAAAGATAACAAGGACAGCAACCCCAAAAAGTGGGACATTTGTGACCGTGACTTAGCTATTGCCGCTGGTATTTCCTATACAGACCTTACAATCGGAGCTGATATCGAAACTTATTCTTCTATTGACCTTGAAGACGGAGCCGATGTAAAGGAAATGATTGGATGGTCAGTTCTTCATACTTATGAATGGTTTGGATTCTATGCGACAGCACTTAAAAAGGATGACAATATTATTATTGCCTTCCGTGGCTCTAAGCCTATTGATTCTGAAAAAGATGCGGATTATATACACGACTGGCTATTTGCTGATATCGGAAATGTTATTACAGGATATAGCAATCAGGCAGATTTTGCAAAAATGTTTACAGATGCAATTCTTAATATTTATTCCTATAATTATAATTACTACATCTGCGGACATTCACTTGGAGGCAATCTGTCTTACAACGCAGCAGCATTATCATTCAAGGTCTATCCGGGTGCTGTAAAACGTGTCAGCACATTTAACGGACTCGGAATGCCTAAAGCCGAGATTATAACAGAATTGTTTACTCATGACCTTTCTGCTTTAACATCGAATCAGGGAATCATTTACGATTTTGAGATTAAAGGAGACATGGTTTCCGGATTAGAAAGAAACCCTGAGTTTTCCATATTTGACATTACTTGTACAATGGGATACGGCACTCGTTATGTTCTGGATGTAGTGGATGATGAAGGAGACAAACACTGTCTTGAGAATTTCTATAAACAGATTGGACCTTCGGGCAGACCAATAAAATAAAACCAATTCAGCACAAAGCTTTTATTATCTGAAATTACATACTGCCTGCATCCCTGTTTTATTATGGGGTGCAGGCAATTCTTATGCTCATATTTTCAGAGCGTCCGCTAAAGCTCTGATAATTCTGTCATACTCCTGACTTGTTAATTCCAATGTACGCAGGTACCGTTTGATTTCTTCATACTTCTGAAATTTATTCATATTTTCACCTCATTTACAGGACGGACTATTATCCGTCTTTTTTATTGGCTGTATTTCGTCATTTGGAAAATCCGGAATTTTCTCCGTGACATTTTTGATTTCTTAAAGCCTCACATACCTCACATTTAAAATTACAAAAATTCCAAGAGTATCATTTTTTGTATACTATACAATAGTTTACAATGACGTTTGTCTCCCATATACCATTGATTTTTTCTTTATGTCTGAGCAGATTCTTTCCTCTCATAAGCTCCATGAACTTCTGCTTTCCCTCAGCATAATAACCGCAGTCTGTACACCATTTCTTATAGACATCATATGCTTCTTTTGCTGTACAGCCGCCGCCCTGATTTTCTTCAAGACATTCATCTATAAAGTTTCCGATTTTGTCAGACTGCTGTGCGTACTGTCTTGTTGAAATGCTTACCGACACAGGCGGTCTTAGCCCCTCGCTCCGGAACATCTTCAATCCCTCGATACACCAGTTGAACAGTCCCGAAATATTCTTCTGTGTTCTGAGCTTATCCTTTAAAGCAACATCCTGTTCCTCAGGTGTAAAATGGCGGCTGAACTCAATAACATTTATTCTGCCGCTTGTGAAAAGCGTTTCGTCAAGCACCTTCGGAAGATAGTTCGTATTGATAAATAGCGTGAACTGCGGGATAAATTCAAAACTCCCCTGAAAGAGAAAGCGTGCCGTAATTATGTCTCTGCCGGTAAGAGTTTTCAGAAGTGCCGCATCAAATGTCATGCTCTGAGGCGGCTCGCTGACATTCAGAAAACGACAGCCTGCAAGTCTTGCAATATCCTCAGAAGCATTTCTGCTGTCCTTATTCTTACGAACTGCAAGCACCTCAGGCTGAGCCGTTCTTGCATATCCGTCCGCACCTCCGAGCATATGGCTCACTGTTCCGACAGCTGTTGATTTGCCGTTTCTCGTGGAAGCTCCGTACAGAATAAAGCACGTTTCAAGACTGCATGAACCGCTTAAGCTGTACCCGAGAGCCTTCTGGAAATACTTCACCTTTTCCTTATCATGAGGCATCACCTCGTTTATAAACCTGTTCCAGTCCTCAGAATAAGCTTTCTCGTCATAGACTACATTAGAAATTTTTGTGATGTAGTCCTCATAGCTGTGGGGACGGAATTTCATTGTATCAAGCTCAAAAGTGCCGTTCTGACAGTTGAACAGATTCGGATTACGGTCAAGCTCCTCAGAAGAAATATAACAGCAGTCTGCGGCATCCTTAATCAGAACATCACGCTTGTTCTTGCTGCCGAATTTGCCGTAATACTCTCGGAAAAGCTTCTGTGCAGGCTCGTCCCCGACAGATACAGCATAAATCATAAGTGCGTCAAAAAACTGTTTAGCCTTTGCATGAACCTCCATAGCTCCGCTGTCTCTTTTCCAGACTTTACCGTCATAGTAATACCACTCCTTCGCAGTAGTATTATAACGAAGCTCACTGCGGAAAACATCTGCAAACAGCTCGCTTGTTCCCCTGTCGCTGTAATGATAATTTGACGGATTAAGCTCCGAAAGACGTTCAAGAACTGCTTCATTCCGTCGGAGTGTTTTATTCACAGTCTGCGTACGCCCGAATGGGACGTCGAGGACGCCGTCCCCTACAAATCTGCTCTTTTCGTAAAGCGGAGTCACCTTGACAGCTTCAAGCAGAAGCTTCTTAGCCTCAGCAAGTCCCACAGCTTCAACTATATCTGATATATCCCCTTTTGCTTTAAGCGGCGGATAAATCCTTTCAGAAAATATCAGGCGGACGCTCTCTGCTATTCCGCACAGGCTTTCTGCTGTAACCTCTCCAAGCTCTCTGCCTGTATCGTCATTATCTGCGAGTATTACCACTGACTTCCCCTTGAAATACCTGTTGTACTCGCCCTTCCACTTGCTTCTGCCGCCTGCTCCGTTCGGATTGCATGAAGCACGAAGTCCCATTCTTTCAAGAGTTTCAACATCCTTTTCGCCCTCGGCAATTATTACGGATTGTCCCTCTCTCAGATTATGAACGTGATACGGCGGTGCTTTCATACCGTCAAGACCTTTGATATATCTTCCGTTTTCGATACGCTCCCAGACGGCAGTTTTTGAGCCGCCGCCCTTATCAAATATGGTCTTTCGTGCGATTGGATTTCCCTCAGTATCCGTGTAGATATGCTCCCTCAGCTTAGTCCATGACGTTCGCTGCGGCTTCGGCGGAAAGAAGTCCGCCTTTTTAAGTCCCGATGCCGTCACTATATCACCGAAGGAACATCCCTTCTTACAGTCAAGAAGAATCTTCCCCTCTCCTTCGGATATGTATAAATGACGTTTTGTGTCACCGCAGGCAGGACAATTTACCGCATACTGGTCTGTGCCTGTCTGCCTGACGTTCTGAAAATGCTGTATGATTTCCTGTAATTTCAAATTATCAGCTCCTTTCACAAGTGCTTCGGAAATGCTCCTCATTCAACATAAAACAGTTGTATGAGATACAAAAATTTTATTTCTGTTGAAATAATGGAAATAATATGGTATAATATATACAGTAAATTTATGGAGTGAATTACAGATGACAACAAACAATTCAGAACAAATTATAAAAAAACAGCCGGATAGAATAAAAGCAGACCCTCGTATTGGTCTGACTTCGGAACAGGCAGAAAAAAGAAAAAGCGAGGGTTATGATAACAAACCGGTGGAATCTCCTTCAAAAACAGTAAAGGAAATTTTTGCTGATAATATTTTTACCGGCTTCAATTTTCTGTTTGCAGTTCTTTCAGTTCTGCTCATAGCCGTAGGCTCATATCGTGACCTTACCTTCATGCCGATAATTATTGCAAATACCTTCATCGGTATCTTTCAGGAGCTGAGGTCGAAGGCTGTTCTCGATAAGCTGACGATGCTGAATGCTCCGGTAACTAACGTGATTCGTGACGGAAAGGAAATCAGCCTTCCCTCGAAGGAGCTTGTCCTTGACGATATAGCTGTGTTCCGTGCAGGTAATCAGATAAGTGCAGACGCAATTGTCGTAAGCGGAAACGTTTCTGTAAATGAATCGCTTCTCACCGGAGAATCAGACGAAATAGTAAAAAAGCCCGGCGACAAGCTGATGTCCGGAAGCTTTATTGTATCAGGCTCATGCTGTGCAAGGCTTGATAAGGTCGGCAGTGAATCGTATATATCCCAGCTTACACTTCAGGCGAAGAAGTCTAAAAAAGGTGAGCAGTCTGAAATGATACGCTCTCTCAGCAGAATTGTCACAACAGCAGGTATTATAATTATTCCTATCGGAGCTGTGATGTTTATACAACAGTATCATATTACGGATAATATAAAGTCAAGTGTTCAGTCAATGGTTGCTTCGGTTATCGGAATGATTCCTGAGGGTCTGTTCCTGATTGCAAGTGCTACCCTTGCCGTCAGTGCTATGAGACTTGCCCTTAATAAGGTTCTTGTCCATGATATGCGATGTATTGAAACGCTTGCAAGAGTTAATGTTCTCTGCGTGGATAAGACGGGAACAATCACGGAAAATACAATGGCTGTATCAGATGTAATTCCGGCAGAAAAGCAGTATTCCGCAGAACTGATAAACAGTCTCCTTAGTGATTTCGCAGCAGCTCAGGCGGCAGATAACGAGACTATGCGTGCGATGAAGAATCATTTCAGACACCCTGCCGGATATACTCCCCTTTCACGGACAGGATTTTCGTCAGAATTCAAATACAGCAGCGTCACCTTTGAAAATGGTGCTTATGTTCTTGGAGCTCCTGATTTTATTCTCGGAGAAAAATATCATGAGTACAGAAGCATTATCGAATCAAACGGCAGAAAGGGTTACAGAGTTCTTGCGTTTGTAAAGTATAACGGTCGTCCTGACGGAAAGGCTCTGAACGGACAGGTTTTGCCGATATGCTTTGTTATTCTTTCAAATCCTATCCGTAAGGACGCTCCTGATACGTTCCGCTATTTTGCAGAACAAGGTGTAGATATAAAGGTGATTTCAGGTGATAATCCGGTGACGGTCTCTGAGGTTGCAAAACAGGCAGGAATTGCAAATGCTTCTGCATATATAGACGCTTCTACGCTTACTACGGATGAATCCTTAAGCGAAGCAATTATGCGGTATACGGTATTCGGACGTGTTACCCCAGACCAGAAACGAAAGTTTGTGAAGGCTCTTAAAAATCATGGCAGGACAGTCGCTATGACGGGCGATGGTGTAAACGATATTCTTGCTCTTAAGGACGCAGACTGCTCTGTTGCTATGGCTTCCGGAAGCGATGCGGCTTGTCAGGCATCACAACTCGTACTGCTTGAGTCTGATTTCTCAAAAATGCCGGATGTCGTTCTCGAAGGAAGAAAGGTAGTAAATAATCTGGAACGCTCAGGAAGTCTTTTCCTCGTCAAGAATATCTATTCGCTCATTCTTTCAATTCTGACTATATGCTTCGGAATAGCATATCCTCTTAAGCCCTCTCAGATATCGCTGATAAGCCTGTTTACAATCGGAATTCCGGCTCTTGTTCTGTCGCAGATGCCGAATAAAGAACTGATTAAAGGCAGATTTATAAAAAATATCCTCTTTAAGGCTCTGCCGGCAGGAATAACAGATACGATAATTGTTGCGGCGATGATGTACTTCGGACGTGTTTTCGGAGTATCGCAGGCTGAAATAGCAACAGCTTCTACTATTCTTCTCGGTATTGTCGGACTGATGATTGTATTCCAGATTTGCAAGCCGATTGATGTCTACAAAATGTGGCTCTGGATATTCTGTGCAGTAGGTCTTGTGTTCAGCATGGTATTTGTAAGCGATTTCTTTGATATTTCAGCTATGTCGCCAAGATGCGTGCTTCTCTGTGTTACTTTCTCGATAATCGCTGAGCCGTTTATGAGATATCTTACAATAGGAATGAATCTGCTTCAAAAAATCTTTGTAAAGGATTCGCACCAGACATCCAGAAAACAAGGCTGAAATTTACCCTGATTCAGAAAAAGGAGATATTAAATGACAATATATGATTTGATAAACGGAATTTCTTCGGGAGAATTCGATGAACAACTGAAAGAACTATACGGCACATCTGATAGAAATATCATGAAAAACAAAGCAAGATATATCTCGGCGGCGGAAAATTTTTCACGTCTTTATCCCGAAGATGAGGAAATAAGAGTTTTTTCTGTCGGCGGAGCTTTCGGGATTGGCGGAATGTTCACAAGTCAGTATGGCGGAAAAACTCTCGGTGCGGCACTCGATGCAGATATAATTGCAATTGCAGCACTCAACAATACACACGAGATACATTACGCTTCTGAGGGAATAGAAAATTTTATTATTGATCTGAAAAATTTGAGTGAGTGTGATGATGAGGATTCTGTTCCTGCCGTTAAGGATTTTATCTCTAATCTTATAGAAAAAAATATAAAATGTGACGGATTTGATATATATGTATCATCGGATAAAACCTCTGTCTCCTCGATTTCATCATCAGAAACAGCTGAAATTCTTTTTGACGGAGTTATCAGCAGTCTGTTCGCACCTGATGAGGCTGATGCTTCCGGACTTTCGGGAATAACTTCAAATCCAAATCTGAATCACGCAGTATCTGCTCTCGGCGGTTTTGTACTTGCGGAAAAATCAGAATATAAAAAATTAAGCTTCGATTTTACTGGTTCAGGCTATTCAATTTGTACTGTTTCATCCGGAAACGTCTGTGAAATGTATTCTGACAGAATAAGCGGCTTGTCAGATATTATGAATAGTGTTGCCGCAAAAATGGATGCCGATACTCTCGCCGATATCAATAAGCAAGACTTTTTTGAGATGATTCCTGAGCTTCGGCAAAAGTGCAGTAATCATGAGCTGCTGTATGCCGCCTGCTATTATGAAGAATCGGATTCGCTTGACGAAGCTGTCGAAGCACTTGGATACGGCGATACTGAAACGTTTTTTGATTCGCTGAATCGTATGTGGGAATCATCGGCTGTATTTTTTAAGGATTGTACAGCTTCTGACTGTTATGATATTTTGCTCGCAGCCGTGATGTGCAGAAGCATTCTTGGCGGAAGCGGTGCAGTAGGAATTAATAAGGGAACGGTTTTTGCTTTTGTTCCGGATTTCCTTGTCGGATTGCTTACCAGTAAGATTTCCGGAAGCTTTAAAGATTTATTATGCAGAACATATAATTTCAGATATAAAGGTTTATGTGAACTAAAAAAGCACCTCACTTAGCTCGCCTGACGGCTTTGTACGAAATCTGCTTACACATCCCCCCTCTTCCTGCCCCACTTGTCATACGACAGTATGCCTGCAGGTCTTTTGTTCAGCTTTAAGAAAAATCTGACTGTGCAATATACGCACATTCTTTGTGCGGTATTAACCTAAAAAGATAACACGATGATTTAAAATTAATCATAATAACAAAATTAAAGTTAAATCAAAAAAATAAATCCAAAACCGTTGACAATACTCTTGCACTGTGATATAATAATATAGTCGTATGAAGGACATTTCAAATATCGCGGTGTGGAGCAGCTAGGTAGCTCGTCGGGCTCATAACCCGAAGGTCGTTGGTTCAAATCCAGCCGCCGCAACCAGAATTTTGGCACTATATTTCAAAATATAGTGCCTTTTAATTTTGCCTAAATATAGGCTTATAGCAACTATAAAGAACTGCTCGCAGGGCTGATTTTGCATCATCTTGCGAGCAGTTATATTTTTTGATTATATGCCAAAAATTGGTTTTATACATCAATTATACATCAATTGTGTTATTTTTTTCTATTCTACCACCTAATATCAGGGCGCGTTTTTCAGTATTATAGAGTTTTTGTTAACTTCGATTAACAAGATTTCAAAAACTACGTATATTAGCCAAATACATAAGTCTATCCTACACTGATTCGATTGTCTGAATCTCGGATTATTGGATATTTTTTACATAAATCTTTAGCTAAATCGAAATTATCCCTTTTTGAAAAAATGCACCTAAAACAATGGGCTACTTGATTCTGATTGTAATAATCAACTTGCTCTTTGTGATTTAGAATTTCAAAGGTACGATCTTGGTGGACAAGCGAATGCCATTTTGTGTCATAAAGAGCAATAAGCAGCTTGGGAGAAATGGGGAAAACAATCTCTATTCCCTCTGAATTTAACCCACTATAAGTCATGAATTTATCTTTTTTATGAGGTATTGATATTATAGGAGTGTCCGAAGTATAAAATGGATTGTCAGTCTTGTTTACATACATAACCCAAATATGTTTTAAAAGAGTGTCTGCTATGTGTAAAGTTGATTCTTCATCTAATAGCATGCTTAAGTGTTGTAATTTGATATAGTCTTTGTTTGCTTGAACATCAAAGTATTCTTTTGGAAGAGCATTTTCGTTATCCATCTGCTGCTTATATAAAAGCGTTTGCATAGTTTTTTCAACAGTTTGATTGACGGTATCTCTAAATGTTTTTGTTCTGATAATTTGAATAGCCATAAAAAATGCTAAATGGGCTTTTTCAACTTCTGAAAATGGAGCACAGTTGTCGATAACCCATTGATTGCCATCGTAACTTTTCGTAATTATCTTTTTTAGCAGCGGACTATACTCACTTTCAATTCTTCCTAAAAAGTCTTTTTCTATATGTTTGGGGTTGAGTATTGTTGCTACTATAGTATCCCAATCATCAATACCCGTAATCTCTTTCAAATCTTTTTTTAGTCTTTCTTTTTTATCTGGAGATACGCCTGATATAATTTTCTCATAATCAACATCATAAAAATAGTTTTCATGGGCTATCTCTTCTTTTTTTTGACATCTTGTGTCCATTGTTTTTTTATCAAAAACATGAATGCGTTTATTATCATTTTCAAAGTATTCTAGATAGCAACGTGGTACAAAGTGTTCTTTTTTGGTATCAGCCATAAAAGCACCGCCTTTAATAAAAGATTATTGATGATTTTGTATAACCGAGAATCCGTGATGTTGTCATAGTTTTCAACATCCGTAGAAAATTGCAAATGCTTAGTTTTTTCTGTTGATAATATGGTATCATAAAATGATTATTACGTCAAGCAAAGTTGCAATTATAACCGAATATAAGAACTAAGGCAGCCCATTACGGGCTGCCATTCATTTCTATATCACTTTCTATATAGAAAGTGCTTCGACCTCTAACATGTTTTAATAGCAGTCCATGTACAACGAGCTGTTTTATCGGATTTTCGACAGAAGAATCATTTGCTTTCCCCGAATCCATTAAACCATACTCTGCTTTCAAATGGCTTTTTAGGTGCCTGACGTGTTTCTTCAGCAGGCTTTCCAACAGGTAATATACATACGATCTTATAGTCGTCAGGTATTCCCATATGAGCAGCGATCTTTCCTGCTATATCATCCTCATCAGTTATGTGACCTTCGTACCAGCAACTTTCGTAGCCAAGTGCCTTGATAGCTAACAGCATATTTTCAATAGCCGCACTGTAATCCTGAACATTAAAGCATTTATCACGATAAGCAACTATTCTTTGAGTAAGGACAAGAATAAAGGCAGGTGCAGTTTCAGCAACCGGAGGTTCAATCAGTGTTTTTATCTCATCCAACAGTACTGTATCGTCAACTGCAATAAATGAAGAAGTCTGCTTATTGCATCCTGACGGAGCAGATGCTCCTGCTTCAAGTATCTTCACCAGATCAGCTTTGGGAACGGGAGTGTTTAAATATTTCCCACGATAACTTGTTCTGTTCTTTATAATATCAAGAATATCCATACTATTCCCCTTTATATCCCTTTGTGCAAGCAGATTCCTTTCTTTTTCAAAGAAAGCCTTTCTCATTTGTTCATATTCAGAATCGGTACAGACCTCTCTGCATTTCGGTTCAAATGATTGTGTTACAGCAAAGCATTCTTTCATGTTATCACAAGGGAATCCGGAGCATTCAGAGCAGTTACTGATAGCTCTGTCTTCACAGCACTTTACGACCTTATACCGGCACCAGTTCTCGGGTTTGCATCCGGTGCAGGATATTTCATCATTGGATACAATTCTGTCACGGTAGCCTATCTTCAGCCATAGTTCTGCCGTATGCCGTAATTCTTCTTCTGTTTTCTCATACGGATGGGCGATATATCTCGGACACGCCGAGCAATCGTTTCCGCAGGCTGCAATTATTTTATCCATTGGAAAGCCTCCGTTCATTTTATTTCAGATAAATAGTGAGATTAGTTACTGCCCATTCCTTTACCAAATGCCGTAAGATAGCCTACTATGTATGCTACACTTATCATTCCGCATAGGCAACAGGATGTTAGAATTATCTGCGAAGCATTACCTGCAAATGTTGCACAGCACAGAATACATGATGCAACACAAAGTATACCTGTTATGATACCGAAAACTATTGAAGGAATATGAGCATAAGTACTGCTTTTTGAGGTTACAAAGAATAGCAATACAGCTGCTGCAGTTGCTATACAGCACAGAACAGCGTCAATCACTGCAGGGATCATGTAGCCTTTACGATAAAAATATATTCCTGATATTGCAATCAATTCCGGGATAACTGCATAAATGGCCGATAGTAAAATATCTCCGGCATCAGTATTATATATATCGATTACTGCATAAGCGATACTGGTAATTATAAGTGAGAGCAGATACATCAGCCATAGATGTGAAAAAAGATAAGTCATATTATACACCTACCGTTTTTAGTTGCTTTTATTATATCACATAACAGTGGCCGCTTCAAGTTAAAAAATGAAAGATGTATTGAAAATAGCATTTCTGTATGTTATAATTAAGAAAAAAGGCAGGTGATATCATGGCTAAGATAACAATTGAAGAATATATCAGTAAGATTAAAGGCGGTATTTACGGACTTCTTATAGGTGACGCTCTTGGCGTTCCTTATGAATTCCACATGAAAGAGGATATTCCGCCAATAGAGCAAATAGAAATGACTCCTCCAGAGGGATTTGTCAGGGCTCATTCAGGTACTGCTCCCGGAACATGGTCTGATGACGGAGCTCAGACACTTTGTCTTCTGGACAGTCTGCTTTATAAAGGTGAATTTGACCTGACAGATTTTTCGAACAGAGTTCTTTCATGGTATGAAAACGGTTTATGGGCAGTTGATAATCGAGTATTTGATGTAGGTATACAAACATCAATGGCTCTTTCTATGTATAAAAGTTACGGTAAGCCTGAGGATTGCGGTAATATTCGTCCTGACGGAAAAGGTAATGGAGCTCTTATGCGTGTGCTGCCGTTAGCATTATGGCATACAGGAACAGATGCTGAACTTGTGTACGATGCTCACAAGCAGTGCCTTATTACTCACGGAAATATCACAAATCAGGTATGCTGTGCTTTATACTGCCTTATTGCACGGGAACTTCTTAAAGGTAACAGTTTTGATGTATCACTTGATAGTTCAGTACAAAAGCTTCGCAGTATATATGTGGATGAACCTGAGTACTTAGATGAATTTATGTTCAGACTTCAGCCTGATGAGCCTGATATATGGATAGGCAAAGGCGGCGGATATGTTATTGACAGTCTTAGAAGTGCTGTTATGATAATGAAATCTGCCAATTCTTATGAAGAAGCTGTTAAGCAGGCTATTGCTCTTGGTGACGATACCGATACAACCGCCTGTATCACGGGAGGGATAGCAGGAGTAAAATTCGGATACGACGCTATCCCTAGTCGCTGGCTCAACGAGCTGAGAGACAAGGATAAAGTCGAAAAATTGATAAATAGGCTTATTCTGAATATAAGCAATTATGCAGGTGAAAAAGAATGAAGATATTGAATTTACACGGTTTCATGGGCGAGGCTGATAATAAGAATTATAAGGCACTATGCGAAATATTTTCTGCTGATGACATAATATCTCCGAAGCTGTACTACAAGGAAACATCGCCTGAGGAGATACTGCAACAGCTTTCTGAAATGGTAGATTCCGATGATTTTGTTTTCGTGGGACAAAGCTTGGGAGGTTGGTATGCGGATAAGCTGAGCAGAAAATTTGCACGTCCCTGTATACTTACGAATCCATGCTATTATCCTCATGAGCTTGATATTATAACGACTTCCGGCATACCTGATGAATTTGAGAAACAGTACAGGGGACTTACTACTCAAGACAGGAATAAGCGTGCATATACGTTATGCAGTGATGATGACACGATTTTGCCCGACAATTACGCTGATTGTTTGAAGCTGTCTGACTGTGTTACAAGAGTTCACGGAAGTCACAGCACTATCGAAAATATAAAAGAGCATCTTGGCGAGACGCTTACTGAGATAAAAAACGATAATTTGCTACAATTTTTAGGCAGAGGCTCAGCTTTTTCCGACAAACATAACTCGGCGTTCTTTACCGAAAACAATGAGTTTGTACTTATTGATTGCCCAGCGACCTCATATCAGAAGGTAAAGAAAATGGACTGGGAGAAGTACGATAACATCTATATACTTATCACGCACACTCACGGCGACCACAGTGGCGGAGTTGGTACAATGCTCCAGTTTGTATGGTTTGCAAGCGGCATGAAAAAGAAGGTCACTATAGTCGCTCCGTCTGCGGCTGTAAAGGACGATCTGCTTCTGCTGCTTATGAGAATTGAAGGCTGTGAGCAGGAATGGTTTAACATTATTACTGCCGATGAGCTGCATAAAGACTGGTTTGTTGCGGCAGTTCCTACAACTCACACAAGGCCTCTTGAAGGAAAATGCTTCGGTTATCATCTGAATATTCATGGGAACAATATAATCTATACAGGAGATACTGCAACACTTGAACCGTTCAAGCCACTCTTGACAAAAGGTTCGTTCCTGTATACAGAAGCGTCATATTACAAAAGTGATGTTCATCTGCACCTGAAAGATATATTGCCTGAGTTGGTACAGCTTACAGAGAGTGGAATTCATGTATATCTTATGCATATTGATGTTGAAGAAGAGATAAGGGAAATGATAGCGGATACACCTTTGAAAATTGTAACACTTTATGGTTAAAACTAATGGAGGGCAAGATATGGGGATTTTTATTGAACGCAGATGCAGTTGCTGCGGAAATTTATATAGATATGAAGAATATCCAAGCTATATTTCATTCTGCCCAAGCTGTAAAAGAGACGGTTTTTTTGAATCTTGTTATACTGAAAACGGAATAATGCCGTGTAGGATATATTTAGGCGAAGACATTATTGGAGAGGTGACTTCTGTTACTGAAACCAGCTATATTATTATATCTGACAAATTTGATATTCATGAGCGCATTGAAGCTTCCTCTAATCCATACCTTGAAGCTATGGATATGCTCTTATATATGATAAAAGAACCTAATAAGGTGATGCGACTAAAGGAAAAGCTAAAGAGACAGTTTTTACGTGAGAATCAGGAGATGCATATAAGCGATAATGATTCTTTGAATATGGTTTTTATACAAGCTATTGTCGAGGTCATGAAACGAGTATACGATAAGGAAATGGAAAAAACTGAACGCACATTGGAGAAAACTTTCTTTGGTAATGTGACTGATATGAATAATAATCGAACATATGAAAGCGATAAGCAAAAATTAAAAAGAGATTTAAAGAGTATTGAAAAATTTCGGTATGCAGAGGGACAGAAAATTGAAGAATTAAGTGACGTGTTTCCTGATGAACTGAAATGCTTAAAGAAGGAGACAGATGAATTAAAAAGTAATTTTGAGAGTAATCATTATAATATATCAAGACAGAATTCTTATGAAATTACGATTTTTGATAAACTTGGTATTTGTAAAAAAATACTGAACAAACAGATATCAAGTGTGAAAAAGGTTTCTAATTCGAAATTCAAAGAATTGTATAAAGAGTATGATGATCACTTTAAATCCATTATAAAGAGAGCGAGTTCTTCTGATATTTCTGATGATGATTATCTTTTTATGTTGTTTGACTTTTTCAATTTTGAGGATAAATTTTCTCTGGAACTAGTTTACAGTATTGCTGATTATGCTGTGAAAAATGACATTAGTGATGATGTATTTGACCGGGCAAAATATTTGTATGTTTCACATCTGCGGTCGCCAAAGGGCATTACTTGTATGAATAGATCGTTTTTTTTAAGAAAGCAATATATTCAATTCCTTTTAAAGTGTAATGATTATCAGTTTATATATCGATTGCATAAGTATATTATTTATCTAGAACTTGTTTTTATTTTAAAGCAATATTTGATTACTGATAAGATGATAGAGGAGATTCCATTGTCTGAGAGAGTTTTATTCTTAAAGGAAAAGTATAATCTGTTAGGAGAATTTAATAAAGATAAGGAATGGAATCCTAAGATGATAAGAATAGCACGCAAAATCTTTGATAGGTGGAGCGGTAAAGAAGCTATCTGGTGAAATTCCCGATTTTCGTACTATATGAATAGTGCCATAATATGGTACAATAGCCTTGAGGTTGAGAAATCAGCCCCAAGGCTTTTCTTTTTACCTCATTACTCGCACAGCAGTACATGATCAAGACTGTTGTCAACAACATGACATATCCCGGGAATATGTCCTCCATATCCGAAGGAGGATTACAAATGGAAAAGAAGATCTATACTCCCCGCGAGGCGTGGGAGATGCTGGGAATCGGCAGAACACGTTTCTATCAACTTTTGAAAGGCGGAAAGATACGTTACTTCAAGAATGGTAATCGCTATCTCATACCTGAGAGTGCGATTGCTAACTTTATTATTGAGCAAATGGCTAAAGGTCGTGAGCAAATTGACTAGAAGGAAACAAATGAAACGCCGCCGTAACGGCGAAGGTTCAGTTACAAGGCGTCCTGATGGCAGATATCAAGCCTCAAGGATGTTTCACGGTAAAAGATTATATTTTTATTCGTGGGATGAGGCAGAGTGCTATCACTGGCTTGATGAGCTGAAGGCGAAGGAAATACAGGGTGTGCCGATAACAGGTGGCAATGTAACACTTAAAGAATATGCTCTAAGCTATATTGACCGTTATTGCAAGCCCTATGTTAAGCCTGCAACTGTGAAAAATTATCAAGGTTACAATGTGAATTATATTGCTGATAGCAATATTGGAAAGATGAAAATCAGCCGTATATACGCCGATCATGTTCAGGATTTCGTTAACGAACTCATAGAAACAGGGTTGAGCGGTAAAACAATCGCAAACATTATTGCGTTTTTAGAGACTGTATTTTCACAGGCAGTAAGAAGCCGTCTGATTTTCTATAACCCTTGTGAAGGTGTAAGACTTCCGAAAAAGAAATCTAAAGAGCGTCCTCTCATTAGTGAGGAGGAGTTTGAAAGACTTCTAGAGTCAGCTGACACACAGACTATGCGTACAGCGATATCGGTGTTAGGTGAAGGACTTCGTGTAGGCGAGCTTCTCGCATTGCAGTGGAAGGATCTCGTAGAGGTTGAAGGTATTAAAGTGCTTAATATATCAAAGGCTCTGAAACGTGAATATCTCTTCGACTTCGACGCTGAGAAGATAACAGGTAAAAAAACAATGATCAAGGTTTCGGATACTAAGACGGATAGTTCAATACGTCAGGTGCCGGTGACTCAGAGTATACTTGTTGAACTCGAGAGTCTTAAAGCTGACCATCAGCTTACTGCAGATATGCTTGGTATAGAATTCACGGATGATTTTTATGTTATAGGTACTATAATCAATAATGGTTTTAGTTATATGTCGCAGGATAAGTTCCGTTTTGAATTTGCAAAATGTGTGAAAAGGGCTGGCCTTCCTAAAGAAGTAACACCTCATGCACTTCGTAAATATACTGCAAGCACACTTGTTCGTCGCGGTGCAAGTCCTGTTGCAGTTGCGAAACTTCTTGGGCATAGTAGCAGTAATACGACTTTGACGTACTACAGCAGAGAGAATCTTACAGGAACCTTTGAGGCAGTTAAGTTGTTAGATGAATAACTAAATAAGCGGAGGCATTTGCCTCCGCTATACCATAAAATTCATTTAAAGGAGAATCGATATGAGATATATAAAAGGAAAAAACAAAGATTATGATATTTCAAGTATAGGTAAAGAATATAAAACGAGACCAATAAGCGGAAATAATATGCCTGTAAATACTGCTATGTGGCAGCCTAGTGCTGAAGAACAATTGTATGAACAAATGGGGCAGAAAATAAAAGTCCTTGATTATTGGGCGAATAATGCATATGGTATGGATACTTATCATTTGGCATATCAAATTGAAACTGACGAGGGCACTTTCGTTCTCTTCTATGGTGATAATGTTGTTAGATACATAGAAAGAAAAGTTTCTAAAACGGAACGCAATAATCTTAAAGGTGGACTATCGCACACAAGTAAGATCAAAGATAAACCTATTGAAATATGTGACCGTATAATTTTTAAATCTGTTGAGCCTTTTCAACGTGATGACAAGCCTGGCAAACATTTTTATAATATTTATTATAATTCATCTGATAATTTGGATGAGAACAAGGTTACAGAGCAGACTGAAATCAATAGCTTGAGCTTTTGCCTTTCTCTGAAGGGTGATATTGTTAGGAGCGGACAAAAAAAGCTTTGTAGTGAACTTTTTCGTTCTGAAGTATATCGTCTTTCAAAGAATAGTGTTGAGATTATGATTCCTTCCTATTCCGGTTGGTACATGGATGATGTATATGGCATGGTTTTTCTCTATCGACAAATGTATCCGGATTTAAAAGATAGCGAGATACCCGAGGGAATGAACAGACGAATTATAGGAAAAACCGAACGCTCAGTCAATGAGGTATATTCCGACATAAAGCCTATGATAGAAGCAGACTGGCAGAGTACACTTTTATTTGCGTTAAGAGCGGTAAGTCCACTACTGGTGATGCTTGAAAAATTTGGAATCATACCTCAGCAGATAATAACTGCGTTAACTAATACTCAAGTTCAGAATAAAATTGCAACAGCGATACTTAAAACAAATGACTTCATGTCTTTGGATGTTACTTCGATTAATTCAAGGGTTGAAGATGTGGAGAAGGAAATTGCTGGGGCTCGTGATGGAGTTGCTGTTATATCAGGTCCTCAGACTGCGTCAGAGTCAAAGATGAACAGCAGAAAAACTCTTGCAATTCGTGATGCAGCTATCGGTGCTAATGGTACTTCAACCAAAACCCGCTGCATAATTGCATTGGTTGGGCGCTTGGTTCCAGAGGCAATATCAAATGAGTACGTACTTCCTATTGACTGCACTGACTTACATATTGATACAGATATGAATACGCTTCGTGGAGATATTCTTGAGTTCGATGCAGCTTTTATTAAGTATATTGAGAATAATTTCAGCAAAGTCGATGGTATTGTACATGAAACTGTAGAGAAGTATAAGACAGCTTCTGAAGCGGATATCTTAAGTGAGAGAAGAAACGTCTATATTATGTTACTGGTGATACAGGATGTTTTAAGAGAGTGCTTTCGTATTGAGCTTTTTAATGAAGAGGTGTTTTCTTACATAAAAGCACTATTTACTGAAGATGCAGAAGTTTTTACATCGCCCGGTGATTCCGTCAAAGAGGAATTCATCGATGTTGTAAGCGATATGATAGCTGGCGGTGAGATTACTGTTATGGATAAGCTTACAGCAAATAAGCGTTATGTGAAGAGGAGCGGAATACTTATCTTTGATAAGAATAAAGGCTTGCTCAGCTTCGAGATGTGCTTAATGGACAAGATTGCCGAGCAAATGAATCTGGTCAAGAGCGGCGCAGAACTTACAGCGGCATTAAAGCGATACGGCGTGTTATATTGCACAGACAACGGTGGTAGACAGATCACTATTCCGGGGATAAATGGTGGAAAAGCGAGACCGGAATTTTACAGCGTTTATCTTTCCGAGTTCGGTGATGATATTCTAGATATCATTTACTACCTCGACAAAGAAGAGTTCTTTTTTGAACCAGATGAAGTTCCGGAAAATTTCGTACCGATAATCTGGCATAACGGACGTTGTGCCGGAATCGTTCTTGACGGTAAAGGTTTACCCAATCCGCACATCAATATCAGCGGTCTTTCCGGAATGGGCAAAAACAGAGGCTCATACAAAACTGCTGAAGGTTACTGGCGCTTGAGATCTAAGGTTATTTTTCTCGATATAAAGGGCGGGGCTAGCAAAGATTCCCTTGAAAACATGAAGTGTGATATCGCCAGATATTGTCTTCACGATCTTAAAAATGAGGGATTTCCCTTCCCAATATTCAACTTATCAGATTTTGATAGCAAGAATGCCAAAGTTACTTATATCCTTAATATAATTGGTGCAGCTGTCGAGCTGACAGCTATTCAATATAATGATCTTGCGGTGCAGGTGGAGAGTATGATATGCGAAAATCAAGTAAACTTTTCTCTGCACGAGCTTTTCGGAAAGTTTAAATCAAGTAAAAATATTGGACTTGAAAACAAACTAAAGCCTTTATTGAATATAATGAATTCCTATACACCTGAAGAGAATAAGGAAAAGTATAAGTATTCTTCGTGTAGAGAGTTTATTGAAGACAGCAGTAAGATCACAATTTTGTCGATAAAACAGGACAGCCTTCCGGCATTACGTTCGATAGTCTATACATTGCTGCAATCGATTTTTGAGCATCAGGTCATCAACAGCAGTAAACGTCTTGTCGTTTATGCCGATGAAATGCAGAAGTACACTGCTGACAGTCCATTTCAGCAGATGTATGCTGAATCAAGAGAGTTCAGAATGTGTAATATAGCTATGACTCAGGAGTATCGAGCACCGGGTAAGGACATAAAGAAAATATCAAGCAACGCAGCGATGGAAATATTTTATCCTCCTACAACTGACTCGGAAAATAGAGTGAACGGTAAATTGGGGAAAAATTATAGTGCTGAAGAACATCATCAAAAAGGTGTCGGTTGTATCTGGGCAAAAGGTTACTTCTGGAGCAAGACAGCGAATGTACACAAGCATTTTACACTTAGAGGAATGAACGATGATGATAATTTTGCTGAGTTACAAAGTTATCCCGAAGGATACTGTGGCACAGGTTATTGATATTATAGTTAGCCTGTGGCATATCGCCACAGGCTGAAATTAGCAGTTCTTCCGAACTGCTAATTTTATGCATAGTGGTCGGTGTATACTATTCGAGTGAATTACATGAATTATACACTTTGTATAATGTTAAAAACGAACAAGTAAATATTTCGAGAAATAAAAATAATAATGCAGGCAGTGAGAAAAAATGTTCTTTTAAAAAAGCTGTAAAACACTAAAAAGGAACGTTTTTTAAAATTTGATTTTTGTGACTGCCTGCATTTTTTTGAAAAAATTGTATTGATGTAAGAACTGGAAATACAGACTGTATATTACTCAAAATATTCGTATTCTATTTTTGGGGCGGTTCTTCGGGAGCTTTTTATATATTTTAGCTGTCTGCCCCGTAATGGGGCGACAGCCAATGAAAGAAGTATTTATTTCGGTTTTTCACAGATATTGCTTTACTTATTTTCGACATGATTTGCAATTATCAGCTCGGCTCACCGCCAGACAATCACAGAAAACCGTTAAGACCTGCCATTTCCTCAACCTTCAGTGCATCGGTTACATGTGCGTAAGTATCAAGCGTAAAGCCTACGCTGCTATGTCCTAATATTTTTGAAAGTGTTTTCGCCGACATTCCCGATTCTAAAGCTCTTGTAGCGAAGGTGTGGCGGAGTCCATGAACGTTGATTTCACGAATATTATTTTTCTTCAGGAGAAGCTTGAAATCTCGTTGAAAATCACGAGGATCAACAAGTTTTCCTGTCTTTGTAGTAAATACAAAGTCGGTTTGAGGTAATGCGTTTTCAACGAAATACTGTGCTTGTTCCTCACGATATAAAGATAATTTTTCAGCAATATCAGACAGAAGTGGAATTGTTCGGATTGAATGTGGAGTTTTAGGTTCGCTAATAAATAATCCTGTTTTTCCGTTTTCAGGAGCATATATATTTTTGGTTCTGTTTACCGTCTGTACAATGCGTATATAGCTCTGACCGTTCATATCAAGATGAACATTTTTCCACGTAAGTCCAAGTAGTTCACCCTGACGTACACCCGTGTACAAACACAACAATATTGCTGTTTCAAGACGCTGTCCCTTAATTGCTTCCTGTAATTGTTTTTGTTCATCTACAGTGAAGAATCGCATTTCTGCTTTTTTTCTTTTTGGCAAAACCGTATATTCGGAAGGATTCTTTATTATCATATTTAGCTGTACCGCTTTTTCCAATGCACGGTGCAGCATATCATGCATATTTTTCATAGTTTTCGGACTAAGTCCTCCTGAACCATCCAGCTTACCGTTTTTTGCTTTTTCGTTATAGAATTGCTGGATTATAACGGTATTTAAGTCACAAAGCCTATAACCGCCGATTTTATCCTTAATATGTTTATGAATAAAAGTTTCGTAATTGACGTAAGTAGACATGCGAACTTCATTTTTACAATAGGTGTCTATCCATGTACAGAGCCAGTTATAGAGGTTAGTCTTGCATGGCTCAACATAAGTCTTTGTGTGAATCTGATTAAGGAGTTCATTAACCTTTTCCGAAACCTCCTTACGAGTTTTGCCATAGATATATTTGCGTTTGTATTTGCCGTCAGCACTGGGCAGGGAAACAAGTCCACGCCAGCGTCCTTGTTTATCTTTATAAATACTTCCCTCATTATTACCTTTTCTACCCATCAAACCACCCCTCTGCAGTACTCTGAATAATATCCCGAGTCCTCATACTTTATATTCTCCAAAGCTTCATGAAGCAAATTCGTGTCCATCAGCATCTCCTCAATTTCATCGCAAGTATAGCCATACTCAAGTAGAAGTTCTACATCGGACGAATCCACCCCATACATACTGCAATATGCAAGCAGAATTTCTTCGTGTATATTATAATAAGAAGAGTCGTCATAATCATACCAAGCAGCATATTTTGAACGGTAGAGCTTCGGCTCGAATTCAGAGCGAGCGATTTCACCTTTCTTGTTGACACACAAAATATCGCCCTCATCAGTCTCTACACGCTCGTATGCGAACTTATGCAGACCAACCTTTTTCAAGGCATTCTTCATAATGGATTCAGTTGAGGCGTAAATGTAAATTCCCAAGGCTTCAAAATGGAGCAGGCACATGGGATTGCTTCCTTTGACGATATATAGGGAATTTTCGTTATCGAGTATAGTAAATGTGAAGTTACCCTCGACTGTTTCAGCCATATATTTGAGACTATCGAAGTCAAGCTTTCCCTGTGTCTCAATGAGCTGACAAGCGGCATAGCTGTCAGTCTCAATGTGAGTATCGGGTATAAGCTTCTTATTGCGAAGATCCTTATCAAAT